>CAYVYD010000001.1:0-40251 GCA_964454415.1 uncultured Hyphomicrobiaceae bacterium
TCCGAACCCTCGAAACCAAACAGAATTGCGCGCTATTTATGAGTCCTCAACCTAGCCCGCGCCGATGATGTCGATGCCGTCCTCGCCCGCGACGATGGCGGTCTCCGCCATGCCGATGAAGAGGCCGTGCTCGACGACGCCCGGGATCGCCGCGAGCGCCGCCGCCAGGCCTTCGGGATCCTCGATCCGGCCGAAGGCGCAGTCGATGATGTGGTTGCCGCCGTCGCTGACGAAATGGTTGCCGGGGCCCGCCTGGCGCAGGCCGACCTTGCCCGCGCAGCCCGCTTCCCTCGCTACCCGTTCCACCAGCGCCAGCGTCGCGCGCAGCCCGAAGGGGGTCACTTCGACGGGCAGCGGAAAGCGCCCCAGGGTCTCGACCCGCTTGCTGGCGTCGGCGATCACCACCATGCGCTTGGAGGCGGCCGCTACGATCTTCTCGCGCAGCAACGCCCCGCCGCCGCCCTTGATCAGCCGCAGCTTTTCGTCGAGCTCGTCGGCGCCGTCGACGGTGAGGTCGAGCTCCGGCGTTTCGTCCAGCGTCGTCAGCTTGACGCCGAGTGCTGTCGCCTGGGCCCGCGTCGCCTCGGAGGTCGGCACGCAAAGGAGGTCGAGGCCGTCCGCCACGCGCTCCCCCACCAGATCGACGAATTTGGCCGCCGTCGAACCCGAGCCTAGTCCCAGCCGCATGCCGCCCTCGAGGAGGTCGAGCGCGCGCCGGGCCGCGGCAAGCTTCTGCGCTTCAACGTCCATTGGTCCCCCTAATGCTTTGAAACCGTGCGTGTTTTACACCGTTTCCGCGGACGGGCCAATGGCCGCCACGAGCGCCTGAACCGGCGCTCAGAGCCCGCCCATCAGCATGTATTTCATCTCCAGGAATTCCTCGATGCCGTGGTGCGATCCCTCGCGGCCGAGGCCCGATTCCTTGATGCCGCCGAAGGGCGCGAGCGGCGTCGAGATCACGCCTTCGTTGATGCCGACGATGCCGGCCTCGAGCGCCTCGGCGACCCGCCAGACGCGGGAGATGTCGCGGGCGAAGAAATAGGCCGAGAGGCCGTAGGGCGTGTCGTTGGCGATGGCGATCGCCTCCTCCTCCGTCTTGAAGCGCTGCAGCGGCGCCATCGGCCCGAAGGTCTCCTCCTTGTTGAAGAGCATATCCCTCGTCACGTCGGCCAGCACCGTCGGCTCGTAGAAGGTGCCGCCCAATTGGTGCCGCTTGCCGCCGGTCAGTACCTTGGCGCCGCGCTCGACGGCGTCCTCGACATGCGCCTCGACCTTTTCGAGCGCCGCCTCGTTGATCAGCGGCCCTTGAGAGACGCCCTCTTGCGTCCCCTCGCCCACCTTCATCTCGGAGACCGCCTTGGTGAGCTTTTCGGCATAGGCGTCGTAGACGCTCTCCTGCACCAGGATGCGGTTGGCGCAGACGCAGGTCTGGCCGGTGTTGCGGAACTTGGAGGCAATGGTGCCGGCGACCGCCTGGTCGAGGTCGGCGTCGTCGAACACGATCAGCGGCGCGTTGCCGCCGAGCTCGAGCCCGACGCGCTTGATGGTCGAGGCCGACTGCTCCATCAGGAGCTTGCCCACCTCGGTCGAGCCGGTGAAGGTGATCATCTTCACCTTCGGGTTGGACGTGAGCTCGGCGCCGATCTCGCCCGACTTGCCGACGATGACGTTGAAGACCCCCTTGGGAATGCCGGCGCGGTCGGCGAGCTCCGCCAGCGCCAGCGCCGTCAGCGGCGTCTCGGAGGCGGGCTTGGAGACCACCGTGCAGCCCACCGCCAGCGCCGGCGCCACCTTGCGGGTGATCATCGCCATCGGGAAGTTCCACGGCGTGATCGCGCCGACCACGCCGATCGGCTGCTTGATGACGACGATGCGGGCGTCCTTGCGGTGGGTGGGGATGGTCTCGCCGTAGGCGCGCTTGCCCTCCTCGGCGAAGAGCTCGGTGAAGCCCGCCGCATATGCGACCTCGCCCTTGGCCTCGGCGAGCGGCTTGCCCTGCTCGCTGGTCATGATGAGTGCTAAGTCGTCGAGATGCTCCATCTGCAGCTCGTACCAGCGCCGCACCAGCTTGGACCGCTCGGCGGCGAGCATCTGGCTCCAGGAGACGAACGCCTTTTGCGCGGCGTCGATGGCCAGTTTCGTCTCCTTGGTGCCCAAGCGGGGCACCTCGACGATCGGCTCGCCGGTAGCGGGATTGGTGACCGCGAGCTCCGGCTTACCCGTCCAGGCGCCGGCCACGTAGCACTGCGTCTTCAGCAGGCCCGGGTCCTTGAGATTGGGGATGGCGACGCGGCCGCCTTCTGCTCTCAGTTCGCTCACACTCATCGATTTGGCTCCGTGCAGACGACCTGGCAGCCGTCTTTTTTCTTGATGTCGTAACAAAGGCTCGCCGAGCCGGTCCGCGGATTGACGCGGAACATCGCGCTCTCGTCCTCGAACTGCCCGGCCTTCAATCCGTAGGGGCCCGGCTCCTCCTGGACGCCGGCGCCCGGACCGCGGTTGGCGCATTTGAGCGCGCCCACTTCCTCGCCGTTGGCCTGCTCGAAGCGGCACATGCCGACCTCGCCGCTAAGCCGGTCGACCCGCCAGAGGACGCTCGTTTCCCCGATCTTCGATACCGCGAAATCGAAGGTGGCGTCCTGGGCACGCGCCGGGGCCGCGGTTAGCAGGCCGAACGCCAGAATTGCGAGCGCGCCCCGGGCCCAGGGCCTCGAGCCCCATAAGACGGCCGCACTGTCTCCCGCGATACGCAACGCAAAGCACCCCTCTTCGCCGCGCTCGCGGCCTCATGCCTCCATCATCGGCGATCGGAGCCGCCTTCACAAGGTCGCTTGCGCTGGGCCCTTGGACTCTTAGGATGCGGCCCCATGCAGAACCTCACCATCGTCTTCGACCTGGACGGCACCCTCGTCGATACCGCGCCCGATTTGGTGGCAACCCTCAACCACGTGCTGGAGGGCGCCGGTCTGCCGCCGGTCGGAATCGAGGAGATCCGGCCACATATCGGCTTCGGCGCGCGGGCGATGCTCAACACCTGCCTGATCCGGGCGGGCGCGGCGGCGGGCGATAGCCGGCTCGACGCCCTCATGACCACCTATCTCATCCATTACCACGATAACATCGCCGTCAAGAGCCGCCCCTTTCCCGGCGCCGTCGAGGCGCTCGAGGACTTCCGCGCCCGGGGCGCGCGGCTCGCCGTCTGCACCAATAAATACGAGGGCCTCTCGAAGCACCTGCTCAAGGAGCTCGCCGTCGATCATCTGTTCGGCGCGGTCACCGGCGCCGACAGCTTCGAGGTGCGCAAGCCCAATCCCGAGCACCTGACGCGCACCATCGCGCTCGCCGGCGGCAGCCCGGCGCACGCCGTCATGGTCGGCGACAGCGAGACCGACATCAGGACCGCCAGGGCCGCCAAGGTCCCCGTCGTCGGCGTCACCTTCGGTTATTCGGACAAGCCGATGGAAGGCCTCGGCGCCGACGCGCTGATCGGCCATTACCGCGAGCTTGGCTCGGCTATCCGCCGCCTGTTGAAGGGCTGAACCCCTACTTCCCCGCGGCGACCTCCTCGAAGCGCCCGCCGCCCTTCCCGTCCCCGCGCCAGCGGTAGATGGAATAGGGCGGCAGGTCGACGTCGCCATTGGCGTTGAAGGTGAAGCGGCCGATGACGGTCTCCAGCGGCCCCTCCCGCAGCGCCGTCTCGACCGGCTTGGTCTTGGTGGTTCCCGCGCGCGTGGCCGCCTGGGCCCAGGCCTGGATGGCGGCGTAGGTGTAGAGGATGTAGCCCGAGGGCTCGATGCCCTTGGCCCGGTAGCGCGCCACCAGCCCCGCCGCCTGCTCGTTCCGGCGCATGTCGGGCGCGAAGGAAAACAGCGTGCCGGCGCCCACCTCCCCGGTGATGCCCCAGAACTCGTCCAGCACCAGCGCGTCGCCGCCGATCAGTCGCGCGGCGAGCCCTTGGTCCCGCATCTGCCGCAGGATCAGTCCGGCCTCGCCGTGATAGCCGCCGACGAAGAGCGCGTCGATGCGCGCCTGCTTGAGCCTGGAGACCAGCGCGGTGAAGTCCTTCTCGCCCGCCCCATAGGCCTCGAACAGCACCGCCTCGAGCCCGTTCTTCGCCATCGCCCGGCGCGTCGCCTCGGCGAGCCCGCGGCCATAGGCCGACTTGTCGTGGATGACGGCGACCCGTTTGCCCGCGAAGGCCCGGGCGATGTGGCGCCCGAGCACGCCCCCTTGCTGGTCGTCGCGGCCGGCGACGCGGAAGATGACCGCACCCCCCTCGTCGGTGAGCTTGGGGTTGGTCGCCGTCGGCGTGATCATGATCACGCCCTCCTCCTCATAGACCTTGGAGGCGGCGATGGTGGCGTCCGAGCAGACGTGGCCGGCGACGGCGACCACGCCCGCGCTTGCCATCCGGTTGGCGACCGCCACGGCCTGCTTGGGGTCGCACTGATCGTCGCCGATTTCGAGCACCAGCTTCTCGCCCAGCACGCCGCCCTCGGCGTTGAGATCCTCCACCGCCTGGCGCGCGCCGGCGAGCATCTGCTCGCCCAGGCTGGCGAGCGGTCCCGTCACCGGGCCCACCGCGGCGATGTGGATGTCGGCGAGCACCGGGCGGCAGACGAGCGCGAGGCCGAGGGCTAGCGCGGAGAGGAGGCGCGCCCTCATGCGCTTGGGCCCCTCGCTTGACAGCGCCGAAAGGCCGACCCTATATCGGCTGATCCCGCGTATCCCATGGGCCCAAAGGTCCTTATCGGGCGGTTAGCTCAGTTGGTAGAGCACTGTGTTCACATCGCAGGGGTCACTGGTTCGAGTCCAGTACCGCCCACCATCCGCCTCCCCGCCTTGCGGCGCGGTCCATCGGCCGCGCCCGCTCAGGGCGGCATCTTCGCCAAGTCGAACATGAGGGCGACGCGGAAGGAGAGCGCGATAACGATCCACAGCAGGAAAACGCCCCAGAAGATGGCGATGCCGTATTTATGGGCGAGCATCCGGTCGACCCAGGAGCGCTTCTCCTGACCCTCCAGCGGCGCGGGGGAAGCGGACTCTGACCGTCCCTCGCCCTTGGGCTTGACGTCGGGAACGCGCTTCATGGCTGGGAAGTTTGATCGCAATCCCGGCCGCGATCAAGCCGGGGCTCGTCCCCGCGCCCGCTTCAATCGTCCCTCGCGCAGCTCGAACACCAGATCCGCGGCCTTGCGCGGCTGGTCGCGATGGGTCATCAGCAGCACCGTCGTCTTGCCTCGCAGCGCCTTCAAGGTGCCGAGGATCCTGGCCTCGGTTTCCTGGTCTAGCGCGCTCGTCGCCTCGTCCAGCAGCAACAGCCCGGGTCCGCGGGCAAGCGCGCGGGCGAGCGCGATGCGCTGGCGCTGACCGCCCGAAATCCCCTTGCCGCCCTCGCCGACGACCCGCTCGTAGCCGCCCTCCATGGCGGCGATGAACTCATCCGCGCAGGCGAGCCGCGCCGCTTCCTCGACGGCGGCGGAATCCAGGGACTCGTCGCCGGCGCGGATGTTGTTGGCGATGGTGTCGTGGAACAGCAGGCTGTCCTGATCGACGTAGCCGATCGCCTTGCGCCAGGTCTCGGTCGGGATCTCGCGCAGGCTGCGTCCCCGCGCGATGATATCGCCCCCGTCGAGCTCGGTCAGGCCGAGGACGGCGTCGATCAGCGTCGTCTTGCCGGCGCCCGAGGGACCGGTGACCACCGCGAAGGCGCCGGGCGGGATCTCGGCCGAGGCGCCCTCGATCACGGGCTCGCCGCCATAGCCGATCGCGACCTCGATCAGCTCGAGCCCGATCGGCCCGGTGAGCGCTTCGCCGGGCACCGGGCGGGTGTGCTCGCGCATCGCCGCCGTCTCCCGGGCGAGCTCCAGCGTCGAGGAGAAGGCGGGCAACAGGATGTTGAGCGAATGCAGCGCCTGTTGCAGCGTCGAGAGGCGCGGATAGAGTCTGGCGAACAGCGCCAGCACGACCAGCACCGCCGCCAGGTCGGGCGCCAGGGCGCCGGTTCCGAGGACGAGGGCCGAGATCAGGATGACCGGCGCGAACAGCTCGACGACCGCGCGCGAGAAGCCGGGATCGAAGATGTAATGGAAATAGCTCCGCTCGCGGCTCCGCGCCTCGGCCGCGAAGTCGCGGCGCGCCGCGCCTTCCAGGCCGAACACCTTCATCACCTTGATTCCGGCGACGTATTGGGTGATCAGCGCCGTCATCGACCCGTCCGCCTCGATCAGGTCCCGGCCCACCCTGTCGGCGTATTTGGCGAGCGGGCGCATGACGACGATCAGCACGAGCGCGGCCACGGCCAGGAACAGCGTGAGCCGCCACGAAATGACGAAGGCGAGCGCCGTATAGACGGCGATGAAGAACGCGGCACCCGTGAACACCATCAGATGGATGAAGGCGTTGGCCATCTTGTTGAGGATGTCGCCGGTCAGATTGTTGACCGCCTGGGCCATGGTGCGGTGCCGGAACAGCGCCCATTTGGCGGCGACGAGGCCGTCGAACTGCGCTTCGAGCCAAGCGCTGATATAGGCCGCCTGGCAACGGCCCGAGACGTATTGGGCCGCCAGGAAAATGGCGACCTGAAGGGCGACCGCCGCGACGATCGCCACCGCCAGCACGGGAAGCGTCATGGGAAGACCGGCCCGGGCGGCGAGGCCTGCGACGAGCGCGGTCACCGGATCGCTGCCCGCCCCCTCGCCCCCCAGCCCGATCTCGCGCAGCAGCGGCAGCAGCAGCGCGACCGCCAGGCCCTCGAGCACGGCGGTGAGACCGGTGAGCGCGAACAGCGCGCCCGCCAGCCAGCCGAGCTTGGCGTAAATGTCGCGTATGAAGGAGACGATCAGCGGTCCGCCCGCCCTGTGGCCGCGGCGACTCCCGCCCGGCGGCAAGGCCGCCGTTCATGGCGCAGCGAGGCGCTGCCCGCCTGCGGCCGGCCCACCGTCATCCTATCTGCCACGGCGCTGGCCGCCGCTCTGCCGCCGGACCAGCGAGGGCTCTTCCGCGTCGAACATCGGCGCCAGCTCGGAGGCATAGGGACGCAGCTCCTGGGCGATGATCCGCAGGCTCTTGCGGATCTCTTCCCTCCGCGCCGGCGTCACGCGTTTGAGGGCCTCGGCGAATTCGACGATCGATTGGGAGGCCAGCCTGCTGACGTTTTCCGGCTTGGCGGCCTCCTTGAGCCGCGCCATTCCGAGATTGGCCGCGCGGATCCCGCTCAGCACCGGGATCATGGCCAAGGCGATCACCAGGATCACGACGACCGCAGCGATGCCTGCGAACCAGCTCCTCCCCGATGCCCGCCGGCGGTCCGCTTGGTCCTTCGGCAACGCCTCGGCCAGCGGCGCGCCCGGGGCTGCTTGTGGCACCGCGTCGGTCGGCGGCGCATCCGCCTTGTCCTGTTGGGCTGACTCGATCCCCTGTGCGGGCACTATCCGGTAGTCCGGCGCCGGGAACCCCGCCTCCGTCATCTTTTCCAGAACCGCCGATCTGAGCCTGATGAATTCGTTGTAGGCCTTGGTCAAATCGGCCTTGCTGACGGCAATTTCGAGCGCGGGATCGACGACGCTGTACAAGTTTCCGCGCTTCTCCACCTCGATCAACACGGGAGGAATGCTGGATTCTTGCCGCTGCCTGCGCTTGGGCGCCGGCCTTTTCGCGTCCTTAGCAGCCCCCATTCGAGCCTCCCAAATTGATCACGTCGCTGAAATATTCGCGTCCCGCGCGCCGTGCGCTGACCGGGCGAACCGATACCACGATCCGGCCTGTCAGGGTCCGCGGCAGGGTTAGCCTCCTGACGCCGCTGACCTCGATCACCGGCTCGACGCGCTCCATGTCATTCCGGTCCGGCGGACGCGAACCGCACAACTCACCCCGCGTGTCGACCCGGTAAACCCGGACGACCGACGCTTTTTCGGATTCGCCGTCCTGTTGGGCGTAATCGTAGCGGATCTGAACGGCCCTGTTTCCATTATTGGCGGGCGACACCTGGGTCTCGACATGGCGGCCGGGCGCACGCGGCGTCAGGTCGCGCAAAAAGGGAGGCGCGGTCCAATCTAGCTTGATTATGGCCCAGGAATCCGACTCCTCCTTGTCGATGGCGAGGAGCTTGTGCCGGAACGGCCGCCACTCGTCGGATCTCGCCTCCTTCACCAGCCCCAGATTGCGGCAGCCGGGCAATGGATGACCCTGTAGCTGCCGTATCGCCCTGACGGGAGTTGGATTGAGAAAGCAAACGAACAGGTCGGGCCGCCTATAGGACGGATTGGTCTTGGCGTCGGCGAGCCAGACGACGTGGCCGGAAAATATCGGCTCGAATCCCGATGCCGTTTGTTCGTAGCCGCCGGCCGCGAACCCCCAATCGGTGTAACCCCAACTGCCCGACTTCACGGCGAAGGGGACGGCATAGGTGTTCGATACGATCGTGCTTCCCTCGAGCGGTTGTTGGGCCAATGCGTCGATCCAAGCAAATTGATTGGGCGGAAGCAGCAGCGCGCACGCCCCTTGCGCCCAAATCCAATGCAAACCCATCGCCGCGGCGGCGAACACACCGAATCCCCCCGCCGGACGCAACGCAACCCGCATCCGCCGCGCCAAGCCGGATTGTCCCGCGATTTGCCCGATGATGCCTGCACGTTCGGAAAGTTCGCCGGCCGCCGCCAAGGTCACATAGATCGCCAAGGCGACGGCAGCGGCCACGTGCGCCACCAGGACGGTTTGGTCGCGGTCCAGATAGCCGCTCCAAACATAGCCGGGAAACAGGCCGCCCATGACGGCCACGGCGATCGCTCCCGAAGCGAAGAACCCATAAAGACGGCCCCAACCCCGGTCTCCGCGTTGCGGGTGCGGCGGCACCAGGATCGCCACGCACCAGAGCGCAATCGCCGCGACGATCGCGGCTCCCTGCAGCACGAACCTGCCCGGAGGGGCGAGCATTTCGAGCCATAGGATCTGCTGGGTGGGGTCGTAGAGGCCGCTCTCGATGACGCCCCACCAGAGGAGCGCGAGCAAGAACAGGGTGCAGCCGGTCATGTGTATCGTCGCCGCGCTTGCGTTCGGTCCGGTCGTCAGGCTGCGTTCGAGGACGCGGAAACCGGCAACACCGATGAGAACGCCCATGGCGGCGCAAACCGCGGCCACGGCCTGCCAGTCGAGCCCCCCCAGAGTGGCACGCGCCGACCACAGATCGGAAAGCCACAGCACCTGGAAGACGAGCAAACCGCTGAGGGCGGCTGCGGCGACCGAGATCACCGGCCTGTAACGTCCGATCGAGTCCCGCTCCTGCCAGCGGCGAACCGCCATCGCCGTGGCGTTGCGTATCGCAAATCCCAGCAACGCCACCATCGTCATCAGCGTCACGAAAGGCGTGAGGGTTTGCAAATGCCATCGCACGAAGGACGGCCAGAAATGCTCCAGCACTCCATCGGTGCGGTTCGAGGCGATGTTGTAGAAGAAGGCGATATTCCTGTCGCCGTAGAACGCCTCGATCAGCGCTTGAGCCGGCGCGCCGCCTGCCGCGAAGTTGCGAGCGAAGAACGTGAATCTCGCATCCGTCAGCGCGTCTTCCCAGCCGAGATAGCCCACCACCTGAAATAATAGAACGACGAGCGAAGCGACGGCGCCGAGCCCCATCGCGCCCCAGCCGAGCAACAGACGCCGCCAATCGCGGCGCAACCGCCAGGCGAGATAGAGCCCGGTCATGGTGGCGGTAAAGCTGACGAACGCGAATTCGTAATAAAACAGGAAGAGGCAGTTGACGAATATCGGAGGCAACCAGCGCCAATTTTTCGATTGCGCGTAGAGTTCGGCGGTCAGCAAACTCGAAAAGATGAAGAAATGAGTCCAGATCCGGTAGGTGTTGGCCTGCCACTGGGCGAAGTAAAGGTAATCGGTGATCAGCACCAGACACGCCAACAGCGCGAAACGGTGACCTGCGCACGCCGTGAAGAACCGGAACGCCATGAAGACCACGGCAAGCCCGGCGGTAAACGTCGTAACGGTGATCTGGCTCTCGATCGATCGCAGACCCAACAGGTGCAAAACCGCGGCGAACAGGCGCGGGACGTTGCCCTGATGGGTATGCACGAAGGGGTGAGCCTCGGCCGACGGGCTTGCCGCGTCGTCGGCAAGCCCGAAGCTTTTGGCCGGGCCGCGTTCGATCAGGTTCCTGGCGTGATTGAGCGTGGAGTAGGACTCGTTGTTGTCGAGCACATAGGGCTTGAAGTCGCCGGCATAGAGCAGGCTCGCATAGACGATGACGTAGACGCCGAGCAGGACGGTCAGGCAGGTGCGGGCATCGAGCTTCGTCCAGGCTGAAAACAATGGCGCTCCCATGGCTTGCCGCGCGAACTGAACAGTGCTGGACATGTCAATCGTCTCCGGGATGTGGCGCGTTTGGCCCTTGACCGAACAGGTGCGCCGTCCCTACCGGGCCTTGTCGCGAGCGCCCACGCCCAGCGTCCGCAGCGCGCGATAGTAAACGTCCGTGAGTGGCTCCGATTGCGACCGCGCGCCGGTGTCGTGCATGCGTTCGGGGAGCGACTTGATCTCCCACCACCACGACCCAGCCGCGCCGTAAATGGTGAACAAAGAGACGAATCCGACCGCCACGAGCGCCGCTTGCGTGGCGTTGCGCTCGCGCATGAATCGCATCGCCTTCACCGAGGCGGCGAAAATCGCCGTCGCCACCGCGACAACGATCAACCGCGCTGCCAGTTGCACGAATACCGATTCAGGAGCCGAGAGCGAGGTTTCGGTGTGCGTCACGGCGACGAAGGCCATCGCGGCCGGCGTGAAGACCATCGCCGCCAGAACGATGGCGCCCGTATCCACGGCCGGCATCAACTCGCGTGCGCCCAATGGCTGTCCGAATTGCCACGCCTGAGCCACCAGCGTCACGACCGCTAGCGCGACCACGCCCACCGCGAGCAACGCTTCGCCTTCGGCAACGATCCGCCATTGCCCCAGCGCCAACGCGGCGAGGGCAAGGGCGAACGCAAATCCCAGCCACCTCGACGAAACCTGGCCCCGTCTCAACGCCAAATCCATCACCGCGACACCGAAAAGCATCAATCCGCCGAGTGTCAAGTGAAACGCGATCGTCGCGGCCAGCAGGGCATAGCCCGCCTCCAAACGCCCGCTCCAGCGGTTGGCCAATACGGCCATGAAGATCAGCACCACCGTCGATTTAGGCCAGATGCTCAGCGGCGATAGCGCCTCTCCCGGGTCGACGGCCAGCACGATCAGGTTCAGCAAATTGTCCAGCCCGCCGAACGACATCAGATGATCGCTTCCCGAAGGACCCGGCAGAAACCCGGTGAGGGCCGCGATGCTCACCGCGAGCGCGAAGGGAGCGTCCATTTTCGGCACCCGCCACAGACCACCGGTGGCAACGGCGATACCGATGACGAGAGGAATGGCCAGGCCGACGCCGATCGCCACGGTTAGATTCGCCGCAAAGAGCCGGGCCGCCGCATAGCCCGCGACCGCGGCGACAGGATAGTTTTTCGCCGAAAGCTCGCGCCGCCTGAGTTCCTGGGCCTGCTCCGGCACCGCGGTCGCATGTTGCCCGAGCGCGTGTTCGGCGCGCTCCGGCTCGAACCAGCTATATCCGATAAAGTGAATGTAGAAGACGTCCGACTTGGCGGTAAGCGCCGTGGAGAGATGGAACAGGCCCGCGGCTGCGGCCGTGACGATCGCGCAAATCAGGAAAGGTCTAAGGCGGAAAATTTGCATGGCGACCGGTCGCGCCGCCTAGCGCGGCGAGGCTCCCCCACCAAGAATTGGGATCAGCGGTTCTTTTCCCTTCGGCACGAGGAATACGTTGTTTGAGTCGGCCGACCGAGCATCGTCTTCCAGAGTGAGCCGCCGGAATGCGTCCTTGTCGATATCGTAGGCGAAAATCAGGTAGTCGTGCCGTTTGCAAAACTCAGCGAAGGCCGCGACGCCCACTTGACAGGCCTCGACCATCAGGAATGGACGCGTCCGTTCGATGGTTTTCTCAGCCCCGGCCAGCACGTCTGCTTCGTGCCCCTCGACATCGATCTTGATGATCGCCGGCGCGAGATCGAGCTCGTCGATGGGCACGACCGGCCACTCCGCCGCAAGCACGTCGGTGTCGTCGCCAACCTTCGGTCCGAAACTCTCGCGCACCGCGGAGAGAACCTGCTGCTTGTCGGTCGAGGTGAAGGTGTGCAGCACGACCGATTTGTGGCGCGGCGTGTAGAAAGTGAGGGTTTCCCGCTTGCGGCCGGCACCGGTCAATCGGTACTCGAATCCGCCGATCCGGCGCCCGACGCGCCGCAACGCCTTCTCGTGCCGGGGATCGGGCTCGAGCGACAATATTTCATAGCTCTTGTTCAAACGCCTGAAGGAAAGCGCCGAAATGCCGTTATTGGCGCCGACGTCGAGAAACAGCCCGTCGGGCTCTCGCGCGAAGTGTACCAACGCCAGATAGCTCTTGTCGTGTGGCAGCAGCAGCGGCGCGGCTCCGGCATAGCGCCACATCAACCTCCATATGAATGGATTGATGGTGGAGATGTGCTTGGCGATTCGCGACAACGCCATCATGTCGGCTCGTGGCATGCTTGTTCATCGTTGACCCGGTAAGCTGCGTTCAACGAGTGGTGCCGCAGCAACCGGTGCGGGGTCGACCAGACATCGAACCATCGCATGCGCAAAAACAAGTAGAGGTCGGCGAGCGGCGGCGCGCTCATTCGGGCCAGTCCCCGCGCCAGCCTCAAATCGGCGGGGTGAAGACCGAAGACCCCGGCGCTTTTGACGTCGAGCCTGGAGCGGGCGAGCTGACGCCGCAGGGCACCGAAGGCGGTGCGCTGCCGCCAGCGCCGGATATAAGTCCGTGAAAAGCGGCGCTCCGGATCGCCTTCCATCAGCGTGCACGCCCCGTCGAGCACCTCCTGCAGAATTCCGGCGTTCATGTTGGTGGTGTCCGACACGCTCCCCGCCCGCCGGCGCCAACTCATCAGCGGCCGCGGTATGAAGCAGGCGCCCTGCTTGAGCGCCAGCAAGCGGTGCATCATGCCGTCGGCGAAGCCGTGTAGCTCGGGCCGGAAGCCGCCTTCGGCCAAAATCGCCTCGCGGCGATAGACCACCGACCCGCCGATGATCCAGCTGTCGTGATGGAGCATGACGCGGCGGGCCGCATCGGGGTCGATGAAGCCGTCATGCGTCTCGGGAACGGGCGAGGCGAACACGCCGCTGTCCGTACCATCCTCGTCGAGGACCCGGCACAGGCTCGAACACAGGCCGGTCCTGGGATACTTTTCCAGCAGGCCGCGCGAAAGGGCGAAGAGCCCGGGCAAGACCAAGTCGTCGGCGGCGGCGAAGAAGATGTGCGTGCTCGCCGCCTCGCGGGCGAATTGATTCATCGTCGCCACCACCCCCTGGGTGCGCTCGCGGTAGACCGGACGGATCAGCTTATGGCGCCGCGCGTATTGGGCGATGATCTCCCGGCTGCCGTCGCTTGAGCCGTCGTCGACGACGACGAGCTCGTCGGGCGGCGGCGATTGGCCGAGCAGCGAGTCGAGCGCCTGCGGCAGATAGCGGGCGTCGTTCAGATTGGGGAGGATGACCGAAAGCGAAAAGCTCATATGCCCGTTTCGTCTGCGCCCGTCGCCCGCCGGGATCCGGTCCGCGGTCAGCGGCTCTTGGGTCCTAATCCGATCGCGAGCAGGTAGTTGGCCATCTTGTGGAAGCCCGTATGCACGACCTCGTCGTTCATGGCGAACATGCAGACCGACGAGAAGTGCCGCTCCATCACCGCCTTGAGGTCCGGCATCGACTTGCAGTTGACGTGACCGGCCTTGCTCTGGGGCGAGGCGTGGGGCTGGGATTCGAGCGACGGCATGCCGATGATGCAGGTGGCCTGCGGCGTCAGCGAGCGCGCGACGTTGCCCAGGAACCGGTCCTCCTCGGCGGGGGCTATGTGTTCCAGCACGTCGAGCGAATAGGCCGCGTCGTGAACGTCTTGCGTCGGGCCGGCGAGCATGTCGTGGACCCGGAAATCCACCGGCCACTTGTCGCAGGCCCGCGACGTCGCGTCCTCGATGAAGACCGGATCGAAGTCGACCGCCGTGACGGCCCCCGCCGCCTGGCGCACGATCCGGGTGCCGAAGCCGTCGCCGCAGCCGACCTCGAGGACCCGGCCCGCGCCCTCCAGCATCTTGGCCACGAATTTGTAGCGCGAAAGGGTGAAGACCAGCCGCTTGGGATCGTCATGCCAGGTCTGGCTCGTCATCAAGCCAAGCGATTCGAGGCCGCGTTCGCGCGCGTAGTCGACGCAGAACTGATATTGCGGTTCCTTGGTTTGCCTGTTCTTCGCCATCGCCTGGCCGCGTCTTCCTTCCTTGCTCCCGCAGCAGCACGTCCCGCTTGGGCGTTCAAAGTCAAGTCTAAGTGATGAGCGTTTCCGGATCGGCCTCGAGAATCGTCCAGTAATAATCGCCCGAATAACCGGCCGAGGAAAACATCTCCTTCCAGTCCTCCGGCGATCCGTGGGTGAGCGCGGTCAGCATCCAGTCCTCGAACAGCCGGCGCTCTTCGGCCGAGCGGTAGGCGTCGACCTGGACGAAGCCGCGGCCCGGTGCCAGGCGTTCGATCTCGGCCAGCGCCCGCAGGCAGCGCGCGCGCTCGAGGTTGTGGACGGTGTTGATGGAGACCACCGCGTCGAAGCTGCCGTCGGCGAAGGGCAGCCGGTCGGCGGTCCCCGCCACCAGACGGCCCGCCGCCTCTTGCGGAGCCCGCGCCAGCGCGTAAAGAGAGATGTCGAGGCCGTAGACCTCGAGGCCGGGACAAGCGCCGAGCAGGTCCTTCACCAGAAACCCCTTGGCGCAGCCCACGTCGAGCACCCGCTCCCCCGGCTTCAGCCCGAAATGATCGATGAGGCGGTGCGCCACGGGAACCCAGCGCCCGTCGTAACGGTAGCCGCCATAGCCCTGTTCCCGGCTGCCGTCGAAATAGGCCTTGCCGAAGGCGAGCGCGGCATGCCGGTTGCGCGCCTTCTCGCGGCGCCGGGCGGCGACGTTCCGCTTGATCTTTTTCGGCAGCGCCTCGAGCAGATTGATCTCGCGCCCCATCACCCCACCTCGGCGACCTCTGCATGGGCGGCCTCCAGCCCCTCTTCGAGCGGCGTTGCGGCGAGATCTGGAAAGGCTTGCCTCATCGCGCTCACGTCGAACCGGCGGTGGGTGATCGGAAACTGGCGCGGCGAGCCGGCGATCTCGATCTCGCGCGGGAACGCTCCGGCGACCAGCTCGGCCACGCGCCGGAAGCTCTCCGAGCGGCCGCTCGCCAGGTTGAGGAGGCCGCGCGAGCGGTGGCGGACGACCTCGGCGATCACGGCGGCCGCGTCGGCGACGAACATGTGGTCCCGCGTCTCCTCGCCCTCGCCTCCGAGCGAAATCCTGCCCGTCTCAGCCGCCTGGCGGCGAAACCAGTTGGGGCCGTAGGAGCCGTGCGTGTCGCCCTCGCCGTAAAGCAGCGTCGGGCGCAGCACCGCGAGCGGCATCTCCTTGCAGGCGTCCTGGAAGATGAGTTCGCGGGTCCGGTGCATCGCCGCGTAGAGGTCGCCGGGCTCGGCGGGCGTCTCCTCGCTGACGGTCTCGCTGCGGAACGAATAGACCGCATCCGAGCTCAGATAGACCACCTGCGCGACCGGCCGTTCGGCGAGCGCCGCGCAGACCTGCTCCGCCATTCTCAGATTCCGCATCAGCGTCGCCACGTCGCGGCCGCGGTCGGGCGTCAGCGCCGCCAGCATCACCAGGGCATCGCCCTCTCGGAGCATGCCCGCGAGCTTCTCCGCGGCGCCGTCGGCGGCAAGATCGACCTCGTTGCTCGAAAGCGCGATATGAGCCGCCCCCTCGCCCGCAAGCCGCCGGCACAGCGCCGATCCGAGGAACCCGCTCGCCCCCGCCACGACGACCCGCTCGGGCATGGCGGGTTTCTCGTTCAGATGCTCCAACACAAAACTCCCTCCGGCTCAGGCCCGGCGAAGCGCCGGCCGGCCCAGCGTGTAATGGTCCATCCCCGCCTCGCGCACGCGCCCGCCGTCGAGCACGCCATAGGGGTCGATGACGATGCGCCCGCGCATCGCCGCCGCCAGCGCCGCCACATCGACCGCGCCGTAATCGGGCCAAGGGGTCATGATCAGCAGCGCGTCCGCCCCTTCCGCCGCGCCGAGCGGGCTTGTTGCCTCTTCGAGCCGGGGATGATCGAGCCCCTCGGCCGGGACCACCGGATCGTGGACCCGCACCCGCATATCGCCCAGCTGGGCGATGGTGGCAAGGGCGGGAGAGTTCTTGGTCGAATTGGTGTTCTCCTTGTAGGCGAGGCCCCAGACCGCCACCAGCCGCCCGCCGTTCTCCGTGCCGAGATTTTCCCGCAATGTTCGCGCCGCCCAGGCGCGCCGGTGACGGCTGTTGGCGAGCCACGCCGCCACCACGCCTGCGTCGGTTCCGTGCTGGGCGGCAAGACGGCTGACGGTGGCGAGATCACGCTCCAGATTGCCGCCGGCCAGGCCCAGGCCCGGCATCAGATAGGCGTGGTCGCCGATGCGGCGGTCGAGCCTCAGCGCCGGCACGATCTCCCGCCAATCCGCCCCCGTCTTCTCGCACAGCTCCGCCATCGTGTTGGCGACGCCGATCGAGCCGGCGAGACACATGTTGATGGCGATCTTGGCGAGCTCGGCGCTCTCATAGGCCATCGGCAGGATCGGACAGCCGAAGGCTTCGAGAAAGTGGCGATAGGGCGCGGGCAACGGCTCGGTCGGATCGGCGCAGCCGACGATGAAGCGCTCGGGCTCCATCGCCCGCTCCATCGCCCGCCCGAAGATCAGCGTCTCCACCTGATAGTGGAGCGCGAGCCCCGCCTTCGCGCGCCGCCGCGTGTAGCCGGGCGGCACCTGCGCCAGGATCACGAGGGTAGCGTCCGGCCGCAGCGCCGGCATGACCGTTTCGATCAGCCCGTCGAGGGCGGCGAGATCGCTCATGCCTTCATCGTCGGTGGCGACGTCGAGCGCGGCGAAGACCACATCGCGGGCGCCGAGATCCGCGGCCTCTGCGCTGAAACGCAGCCGGCCGCGGTTGGCGGCGGCGAGCTTCTCAAGACCCGGCTCGCTGATCGCGAAGGCGCCCTCGGTGCAGCGGGCGGCCCGCGCGCCGTCCAGGTCGAAGCCCACCGTCTCGAACCCCTTGGCCGCGCTGGCGACGGCCGAGACCGTGCCGAGATGCGACAGGCCGGCGAAGCCTATCTTCGGGTTGTCGCTCACCCGCCCGCGCCCTGCGCGCAGCACGCCGCGCCGAGGCGCTCGAGCAGGCCGTCGATGAGGATATCGCGGGAGAGGTCCGTCTGCGCCTTGGCCGCGATCAGTTCCTTGAAATAGTCGTACTCAGCCTGCCAGGTGGGGTCGTCCTGAACCAGCGTCACGCGCTCCTCGGGTGGGCGGCCCGAGGGGAGCACGCGCCGGCGCCGGATGAAGGTCGCCGGACCCCATTTGCAGAGCGAGGAGATGTGCGCGCTCCCCTCCTCCGCGAGCACGTCGCAGGTGAAATGGTTGCGCCACATCAATAGCGTCATCTCGAGCTCGCAGCGGGGGCTCGCCGTGGTGCTGCCGAGCACCACGTGATCGGGCGCGGCGTTCTCGAACCGGTCGGCCGAGACCAGCTCCAGTCCCTCCAGCGCCGCCTCGCCGAACCAGAAGAGCAGCGTGTCGAGAAGGTGGGAGCCGAGGTCGCCGAGCACGCCGCTCCCTTCATCGCGCCAGTTGGATTCGCGCACCAGCCGCGCCGTGCCGTTGCCGTAGAACATCCGGCACCGGTAGATGCGGCCGAGCTCGCCCGAGGCGACCAGGTCCCGCATGCGCAAGAAATGGGGCTCGAAGCGGTGATTGTAGGCGGTGTAGCAGACCGCCCCCTTTTGCCGCGCCAGCGCCTGGAGCGCCGCGATCTCCTTGCCGCCGCCGTCCGCGAGCGGCTTCTCGACGAGCACGTGCTTGCCGTCGCCGATGAGATAGGTGAGAAGGCCGAGCTTGGCGGCATCCGGCACGCAGGCCAGCACCGCGTCGTAGGCATCGAGCGGAACCTCGGCGATATCGCGGTATTGGGCGGCCTTGTTTTCCGGGTCTACCGTGGCGACGACGTCGCCCGCCGCGATCCGCGCGCGCTTGGTCCCCTGCACGCCAAGGCCGACGACCGCGACACGCATCTCACGCCCCACGCGAGGCCGATTGTCCGTCCTTGTCCCGCTCGTCCGCGATCAGCTGGAAGTTGGCCTGGGCCTGCAACCGCTGGATGCGCTGCCGCACGTCCTCGGGCGAGATCGGCACGTTGCCGTTGACCTCGCATTCTGCCGCCGCCGCCATGGCGCCCAGCACCGCGGCGATCACCGGGTTGCCGCCCGCCAGATGGCTCAGCGTCGCATAGGCGAGCAGCGCGTCGCCCGCCCCCACCGCGTCGACCACGCGCTCGGCGAAGCTGTCGAGCGCGAAGAAGGAACGCAGATCGTCGAGGTCGTTGCGGCTGCGGTAGCAGAGCAGGCCGCGGCGGCCGAGCTTCAAGATCAGGTTGCGGCAATTGGACGCCTCGAACAGGCGCCGCGCCAGCGGCCGGATCACCGAATCCTGGTCCCCCAGCGCGAACCGGGCCTCGCGCTCGTTGGGCGTGATCAGATCGAAATTCTGGAACTCTGTGATGTTGCCCCAGCGGCTCGCCACCTGGCTGTCGGCCACCTTGAAGAGACCGCTCGGAATGGCGGCGGCGAGCGTCGGTATGGTGTCGTGGTTGAAGATGCCGTGCCTGAAATCTGCGAACACGATGGCGTCGCCCTTGGTCGCCTCGACCGCCTGGGAAAACCGCTCGAAGATGCTCCCGGTGATCACCCTGTTGTCCACCGTGTCGATCTTGAGCAGGCGCGTGTTCTCGCACACGATCGCGTTCTTGTGGGTCGTCGGCCGCGAATGATCGACGATGGCGTTCACCTCGACGCCCGCGGCCTCCAGGTCGTCGAGCACGAACTCCTTCCATTGGTCGTCGCCCAACAGCGTCGTGAAGCTGACCTTGGCGCCGGCCGCGCGCAGATGCTTGGCGACGATGCCGGCCCCGCCGACGAAATGATGCTGGGATTCGTTACGCACCGAGATGGTGGGCGTCTTGCTCTGCCCGCCGATCATCGTCGTCTCGGTCAGCGTGTCGACGATGGTGTCGCCCACCACGTGGACCTCGAAGCGGCCCATGTCCTCCAGGGTGCGGCGCAAGTCGTCGAAGGTGAGGCCCTCGGCATCGAACAGCGAGAGCACCTTGTCGACCGCGAGATTGGGCGGCGATTCCTCGATCAGCTTGGAGGAGGAGTAGACGACGTCGCCGGGGGTGAAGATGATCTCGCCGCCATAGGCGTCGAGCACCGCCTTTTCCTCCGCCGTCTTGGGATGCAGGCCGCCCTCGGTATATTCGTAGCCCTTGGCGAAATAGTCCGGCTTCAGGATTTGCAAATTCTCCAGCGGCGTGCGGTTGCGGTCGATCAGCACGTAGTCCACCGCGTGCAGCGCTGCCAGGTTCATCGCCCGCAGCGCCTCCGGCACGAAGGGGCGGAAATGCGCCTTCTCGATATAGTCGTCGGTGGTGAGACTGGCGACCAGAATGTCGGCCTGCTGCTTGGCGTAGATCAGATGCCGCACGTGACCGGGATGCACCACGTCGAAGGTGCCGTGGCACATGATGACCTTGCGCTTGCGCGGCGGCTGGCCGATGATTTCGGCCAATTCTTCGACCGTTCTTATTTTTTCTTTGTATTCGCCCGAAATCATTGGGTCTTCCCCCGTCTATCGAGTAGATCGAACCACGTCGCCGTGGCCTTCGCAATCTTTTCGGGCGTCCAAAGCGGCGCCTCCCGCCAATAGTCGATGTCGTCGAGCACGCGTCCGACGCCCTCCTCAAAGCCGACGCGCGGCTCCCAGCCGAGCTCTCCTGTGATCTTGGAGATGTCGGCGTGGGTGCGGTCGGGCTCGCCGGGCCGCTCGGGAAGATGCACCGCCTCGCCCCCCAGCAGCTCCACCAGCCGCAGGATGGTCTGGGGCTTGCCGGAGCCCAGATTGTAGACCTCGCCCTGACGCGGGCTCTCGGCCGCGGCCAGGAAGGCCCGCGCCACGTCGCTCGCATAGACGAAATCCCGCGATTGAGTGCCGTCGCCCACCACCGTGAAGGGCTCGCCCGCAAGCTTCTGGCGCAGGAAGACGCCGAACACCGCCCCATAGGCGCCGGAGGTCCGCGAGCGGGTGCCATAGGCGTTGAAGATGCGAATCGAGTTCACCGGCAGATTATAGACCCTGTGCCAGTGAAGGCAGGCCTGCTCGCCCTGATATTTGGAGAGCGCGTAAGGGTATTCGGGCGCGATGGGATGGTCCTCGCGGGTCGGCGTAGCGGCCAGGCCGTAGCAGGAGGAGGAGGCAGCATAGACGAGTTTGCCGGCACCGGCGGCGCGGGCGCCTTCCAGCACCTGGACGGTGCCTAAGACGTTGACCGACATGTAGTCGGCCGGGCGCTCGATCGAGGGCACGATGTCGCCGATGCCGGCGAAGTGAAAGACATGGGCGACGTCCCGGAACAGGGCGTCTTCGGGCGCGATGCCGCGGATGTCGCGCCAATCGGCCGCGAGATCGGGGTTGCCCGCGTGGTGGGCCAGATTGACCTCCCGGCCGCCGCTCAGATCGTCGACGACGCGGACCCGAAAGCCCCTCTCCAGAAGCAGGTCCACCATGTGGGAGCCGATGAAACCGGCGCCGCCGGTGATGAGCGCGGTTGCCTTGGCCGTCATGCCGCCTGGAGCGATTTCAGCGTCCTTACGTTGAAATAGACGTCGTCGCTCATGCTGTTGGGCAGGTCGCCCCGCTTGAAGGCGCGGCACAGATCCACGACCGCGTCCTCGATGGAATGACGGGGGCTGAAGCCGAGCTCGTCGTGGATCTTGTCCGAATTGATGTGATAGGAGCGGATGTCGTCGCTCGGCGTGGTGGCGATCTCGATCTCGCCCTTCTCGGGGAATTCCCGCCCGACCACGCGCTTGACGATCTGAGCGATCTCCATGATCGACATGTTCTCATAGCCGCAATTGAAGGTCTTGCCGGCGATATTCTCGCCGTCGATCTCGATCAGCAGCTTGTAGAGATCGCACATGTCCTGGACGTGCAGATTGGGCCGAAGCTGGCTGCCGCCGAAGACCGTGATCTTGCCGTTGTTGACCGCGTGATTGGTGAGGATGTTGACCGAGACGTCGAGCCGCTGGCGGGGCGCGTAGCCGCACAGCGTCGCCGGACGGATGACGGTGCAGACGAAATCATTCGACTGATGCTTGAACAGCAGCGGCTCGCACTGGCCCTTGTATTTGTTGTAGAGCGTCAACGGCACGAGGGGGTGATCCTCCCGCACGTTGGGCTCGTCGGAGACGCCGTAGACCGAGCTCGAGGAGGCGTAGATGAAACGCCTCACCCCCGCCTCCTTCGCGGCGATCACTCGCGGCTCGAAGGCCTCGAGATTGACCGTCGTCGAGAGGCTCTCGTCGAGATCGAAGCTCGCGTCGTTGGAGATGCAGGCGAGATCGATCAGCACGTCGACGCCGGCGCACGCCGCCGCGAACGCCTTCACGTCGCGTATGTCGCTCTTGATCAGGGTGAAGTGGGGATGATCGTGCGGCAGAAAGCCGTCGCCGAAATAGCAGATGTCGTAGGCGGTGACCTTGTATCCCAGCTCCAACAGCTGGGGACAGAGCAGGCTGCCCACATACCCCCCGCCGCCCGTCACAAGCACATGTTTCACGCTTCGGTCCTGAATGTTGTTGTTGGTCTTGCGCGCGATCGCCCCGTCAGGCGACGCTCCGTTTGAGCTTCAGCGTATCGATGGCGTAGCCGGCCGCCGTGGCGTCCCGATAGAACATATCCACCGTCTCGCGGGAATACTCGTCCAGATCCTTCCCCACGAGATGGAGCTTGGCCAGAATGTCGTTGGTCACCGTGATGATGTGGCAGCCGACGGCGTCGGCGTGGAACAGGTTGAGCAGCTCCCGCGGGCTCGCCCACAGCAGCTCCGCCTTCGGCCGTTCGCGCAGAATTTCCAGTGCTTGCGCCATGTGCGGCGCCGGATCGACGCCGGTGTCGGCGACGCGGCCGGCGAACACCGACACGATCGCCGGCGTCTCTGGATCGAGAGCGTCGCTTACGGCGCGCACCTGGTCGAGCGACAGGATCGCGGTCGCGTTCACCACCACGCCCTGCCGCGACAGGCGTCCGATCAGCCCGCAGGCGGACTCGCCGCGCGTGTTGGTGATCGGGATCTTGACGTTGACGTTGGCGCCCCAGGAGGCGATCTCGAGCGCTTGGCGCTCCATTTCGTCAAAGTCGTCCGCCAGCACCTCGAGCGAGACCGGCATGTCCGTGACTTCGCCGAGCAGCGTCCGGGCAAAGGCCTCGTAGTCCTCGACCCCCGCCTTGCGCATCAGCGTTGGATTGGTCGTGACCCCCTTGATCAAGGGATCGCGGCTCAGCTTCAGAATGCTTGGAAGATCCGCCCCGTCGGCAAAAATCTTGATTGAAAGACTTTCGGCCATGCCCCCGCCCCGCAAGATTCACGCAATACTTGTATTGAGTGTTAGCAACTCTCGTTCAACGAGACAATATCCAGCCCGCCGCCGCGCCGAGTCCTCCACATACGAAATCGGGGTCGCTGGGAGCGGATTCCTGCTCATAGGACTGGTCTATGAATATGGTGCGGCAACCGGCCCGCTTGCCGGCCTCCACGTCGCTGGCCCGGTCGCCTACCATGAAGCTCGCCCGTAAATCCAGGCCCATCGCCGCCGCCGCGCTTTGCAGCATGGCGGGCGCCGGCTTGCGGCATTGGCACCCCTCGTCCCGGCCATGGGTACATACCTCGATTCGGTCGATCGGCAAGGCCGAGTTGAGCTCAGCGTGCATGGCCTCCAGCGCGTCCGCCGAGATCAGACCGCAGCCGACGTCCGGCTGGTTGGTCACCACCACCAGCGCGAAACCCGCCGCGCGCAGGTCTTCGAGCGCGGCGGCCGCCTCGGGATAAATCCGGAAGTCCTCGATACTGCGCGGTGC
Source organism: uncultured Hyphomicrobiaceae bacterium (assembly GCA_964454415.1). GTDB lineage: Bacteria > Pseudomonadota > Alphaproteobacteria > Rhizobiales > Methyloligellaceae > JAJFHN01. The sequence continues at coordinate 23,117 of CAYVYD010000001.1, forward strand.
GAAGGACCGCCCATCGCGGAACTCGGGGATGACGATAACCCCGTCGCGGTCGAGAAAGACCGCTCTTCTAGTCCCTACCACGTCGTCGCCTTGGTTTGCAGGTCGGGATGCGAGACCAGGCAATGCCAGACCACCGCCTGAAACGCTTCCGTATGCGGCGTCACCCGATCGTCGTGCGCTTTGGGCACCACGACCACGGCGTCCCCGACCTTCCTTGCGTAGCCGCCGTCGCGCCCGACGATCCCGAAGATACCGGCGCCCCTCCGCCTTGCCAGCTCCAGCGCCCGCACCAGGTTGGCGCTGATGTTCCGCTCCAGATCGCCGCCGCCCACCGACATCACGAAGACGCCGTCGTTCTCGTTGAGCCGGCTCGTCTCGAGCCAGGCCGCGAACACGCTCTCCCATCCCTCGTCATTGGTGCGCGCGGTCAGCTCCGAGACGTTGTCGGTGGCGCAATAGGCCTCGATGCCGCAGAGCTTGCGGAAATCGTTGACGGCGTGCGAGCAATTGCCGGCGCCGCCGCCCACTCCCAGCATGAAAAGCCGTCCGCCGCGCTCCCGCAGCGCGGCGAGCGCCTGGGCCAGCGCCTCGACGTCCTTCGGCGGAATTGCCGCGGCGATGCGCGAGACCTCGCTCATATAGGTCTTGGCGTGGGACATTGGTACTTTGTCTTGCTCGCTCTCCGGCGCGCTCCCGCCGCGGCGGACTTGTGACGCCTTCCAATTGCGAATATGCATACCAGCCTTGGACGGTTCGCGCATTGATTGTCTTGGCCGTGCGGGACAAGTTCATCGTGCGCCTCCTCGCCGGTCGGGCACGCCGGTCGTCCCCCGGCCGGGCGCCCAACAGCAGGCTTGCGCATGCACAAGGAAATTCGTGATCGCGGAAGCGTTGCCGATGCCGGCGGCCCGCTCGCGGGCGAGCAACTGCTCGCCATGCACAGGGATTTGCTTCGCTTGAGGGCCACCGAGGAGACCATCGCCCGCCGCTACCGCGACCAGGAAATGCGGACGCCGACTCATCTGGGCACCGGCCAGGAGGCGGTCGCCGTCGGCGTGGCCGCCGCCTTGATGCCCGACGACGTGGTCTACAGCCACCACCGCAGCCACAACCACTATCTCTCCCGGGGGGGAAGCGTCTATCGGTTGGCGGCGGAGCTCTATGGGCGCGCCGACGGCTGCGCGGCCGGGCGCGGCGGTTCGGTCCACCTCACCGCCCGGGACGTTGGCTTCGTGGTCTCGAGCGCGATCCTCGGCGAGACCGTCGCCGTCGCCACCGGAAGCGCGCTCGCCTTCAAGATGGACGGCGCTCCGCGCGTCGCGGTCACCTTCTTCGGCGAGGCAACGCTGGAAGAAGGCATCATCTACGAGGCCATGAACTACGCCGCGATCAAGGCGCTTCCGGTCGTCTTCGTCTGCGAGAACAACCTCTACTCCACCGAAAGCCCGCTCGAGACCCGCCAGCCAGCCGGCACGCGGCTTTGCGCGCGGGCCGAGAGCTTCACCATCCCCGCCCGCCAGGTGGACGGCAACGACGTCGCCGCGGTCGCCGCTGCGGCGCGCGAAGCGGTCGACCGCGCGCGCTCGGGTGCCGGCCCTTCCTTCATCGAATGCACGACCTATCGCTGGCGCGAGCATGTGGGGCCGCTGTTCGACTGGGAGGCGGACCGCAGCTACCGCTCGCGGGCGGAGCTCGAGGAGTGGATAAAGCGCTGCCCGGTGGAGCGGAGCGCAAGGCGCCTGGCCGAGCTCGGCCTGGCGGGCGAGGACGAGCTCGCCGCCTGGCGCGATGAGGCATTCGCCTCCGTCGAGGCCGATTTCGAGCGGGCGAGCCGGGCGCCCTGGCCCGACGCCGCCGACCTCTTCGACAACGCTTGAGCGGGCTGACGCAGTGACGCCGGGATCGCGATGAGACTTCTCAAATACCACCAGGCCATTTCCGAGGGCACGGTTCAGGCGATGGAGCGGGACGAGAACGTCTTTTGCGCCGGCATCGCCGTCGACTACCCCTCCGGCATTTTCGGCACCACCAGCAAGGCGCTCGCACGCTTTGGGCCCGAGCGCGTCTTCGACACGCCCGCCATGGAGAACGCCTTCACCGGCATCTGCATCGGCGCCGCCGCCATGGGCAAGCGGCCGATCATGGTGCACCCGCGCAACGACTTCATGTTCCTGGCCTTCGACCAGCTCATCAATCTGGGCGCCAAGTGGCGCTACATGTATGGTGGAGGGGCGGGTTCCGTTCCCGTCGTCGTCCGCGCCGTGATCGGCCGCGGCTGGGGCCAGGGCGCAACCCACTCGCAAAGCCTGCAGGCCCCGCTCGCTCATTTCCCGGGGCTCGCCGTGGTGATGCCGGCGACGCCGGCCGACGCCAAGGGGCTGCTGCTGGCGGCCTGCCGCCACGACCGCCCCGTCGTCATCCTCGAGCATCGCGCTCTTTACGGCCTCGAGGGTGACGTTCCCGAGGCGCCGGTGGAGACGCCGATCGGCAAGGCGAACGTGCTGCGCCAAGGCAACGACCTCTCGATCGTCGCCACCTCGCTGATGACCCAGGAGGCGCTGACCGCGGCCGACGAGCTCGCCAGGCACGGCATCGGCGCCGAGGTCGTGGATCTGCGCTCGATCCGGCCGCTGGACGAGGAAACGGTGCTCGCCTCGGTCGCCAAGACGGGGCGCGCCATCGTCGCCGATACGAGCTGGGAGCTGTGCGGCGTGGCGAGCGAGATCGCCGGGCTCTTGGCCGAGAAGGCGTTTTCCCACCTCAAGGCGCCGGTCCGCCGCCTGGCGCTTGCCGACTGCCCCGCCCCGGTATCGCTCGTCCTCGAGCAAGCCTTCTACCCCCGCGCCTCGACCATCGCCAGGCTGGCGCTGCACGTGATGGGGGCCGACCCCGACGCCGTCGGCGAGATCGACGCCGAGGACGACTTCAAGGGGCCATATTAGGAGAATGCGCGTCTTCCTACCTCGGCAAAGCTTTTCCACATAACCTCTGCGCGTCATGAATCAAGTTCGACAGCGCCAAACAAATCGGGTTTTCGACGCACTCGCCCTCGGCGTCATCGTCGTCACGATTCTGTTCTGCGCCATCCAGTCCAAGGATCGTTTCTTCATCAATTGCAATGCCGAATGCGGCGAGGCCTTTCTCTCTCACCTCGCCGTGCAAAAATTCAGGTCCGACGGCTTCCGCTTCGCCCTGTTGGAAAATCTCGGCACCAGCGACAATCCCAGCCTTTATACGCACAACGTGAATCTCGGTGCGCTCTTCTTCGTCACCCTCGAGTCCCTGGGACTTACATCGGTCGACTCCAAGCAGCTTGTGGCCCTGTCGGTCTTCGCGCTCGGCCTGCTTTACCTGTATTTGAGCGTGCGCCTGGCCAGCGGCGATCGTCTGCTTGGCTGCGTGGTTCTCGTGCTCCTATGCACCGGCTATTTCGCGGTCCTCGGCTTCGCCACCAATCCCCTGCGGGCTTGGCACTACGTCGCGCTGTTCGGCACCACCTTTCATTTGCAATCGTTCCTGCTGGCCTCGTCCCGGTCTGGCCGGGCCGGGAATCTGGCGGGCTTCGTATTCGCCGCGCTGATCGCCTTTGGCTGCGGCTATGACTTCTGGCTGATTTGCATGGCGGCCGCGGCAAGCATCGTCCTGCTGATCGACCGTCGCGGAATGGACTGGTCGGCCCGCTTCAAACTGCTCGCGCTTACCGGCTTGGTTTTTGCCGCGCCGTTCGCGGTCCGGCAGCTGCAGGTGATCGCCGGCATGGGGTTCGATTATTGGTTGCAGGATTTGCTCTATAGCCTGGCGATCAAGATCCCCAATGCGAGCCGACTCATCGATCTTCCCTCGACCGAAGAGATCGACGCCTTCTACGCCAGCCACCACGCCTTCCGCCCCCCGGCTCTCCCGTCCAACTCGATTCTGGTGATCCTGGGCACCTGGGGCGCCATGATCGAATGGATCACCATTCCCCGGTGGGGTATCACGACGGTCGCGATTTTCGTCTTCATGTCGTTCTACGCGCTGGTGCTCCGCTTCGGTACTGTCGAGCTCAACTCTCGCCCGCCGGCCCCGGTGGCGGCCTTGCTCACGGACCTGTTGCTGCCCGTCACCGTCGGCGCCCTGATCGGGCTGGCGGTGTTCGCTCCGTTCTCCCTTCACGTCTATTTCAAGCACGAATTTCCGTTGGTCGCGGCGCTGTTGATGATCGCCGCGGGGGCGGCGCTGTACTGGCTGATCGATATCCTCTTTTTCACCGGCACAACGGCGCCGAGGCGGGCGCTCGCGCTTGCTCTCCTCGGCCTGGTCGTCGTCGACGGCGTGCTCGTGAAGCGGCGCGGCTACGAGGCGACCGAGCGGCCGAACCTTGGTTGGTGGCGGTTCGTGACGGAGCGTCCCCAGGCGCGGTTCCTGGTCTCCGCCTACTACCCCATGGGGCTGGCGGCGGTCATTGGGAGACCTGAGGATACCTTGGTCAAGCTGGATGCCGCCCAGGTTCTCAAGAACATCCCGCCTTCAGGGCCAGACGCCTCGCGGTTCGATTACTGGATCTACCAACCTTGGGATTACCTGACCAATTTCGACTCGCCGGAGCCGTCGTGCGAGTGGCGTGACTGGCTGGTCGAGATGATCCCCTTCAAGCGTCCCCCGATCTCGTTTTCGACCGACCCCCACGCCATGCAAAACCCGATCGGACCCGGATCGATATTGACCAGCACCGCCGTCCTGCGGAATTTGCCGCAAGGCGCAAGGGTCGTGTTCGTTCCCCGCGGCGACTTCGCCGATCCGTCCAAGGCCCCGCGACCCGGCGCGCCGCCCGATCCGGCGCTGATCGAGCGGTTTGCGGTCGATGCCGTTTACAACTGCATCTACGGCCGACCTTTCGGCTGGACGCGGACCGGAGCCCCGGTCCGCGACGCCGTCACCGTCGTCGACCTCGATGTCAGGCATCCATCGGGCGAGCGGCAGGCGCTCGGGCGGCTCTTCGCCAGGGTCGACGTTTCGATGCCCGAAGCGAGCCAACCGCTGGTTCCCCTGCCCGTTCGCGTTCCGGAGATCTCGCAGATCAGGTCGGCGTTTCCCCGCCTGCGCGTCGTTGAGACGTCGGCGGGACCCGGCTCCGGCTATGTGATCTTCGACCTTCGCCCGGCCGCTACCCGGTCCTCGGGCCGCGCCGGATCCCCCGATCGCGCCGCGCCGCGCCGCGTCTCGGCCGCGCCTTCCGGTGCCCCGCGCAAGCCTGGGAGCGCGAATGGCCGGCGGTAGCGCGCGAGACCGCTGGGATTGTCTCCGTTCAGGCGCGCCATGGGCGATCCTGGCGGCAGTCGTCATTCTGCTGCTCTGGGCTTCAGCCAGTCCCAACGTCGCCTGGGTTCATCCCGAACTCCTCGGCACGTCGGTTTACGTCTGGAACGACCCCGGGGCCGGGCTGGCGTCGATGCTTCGCAAGGTCTTCGACTGGAAGGCCTTCGACCCCAACGTCAACCGGGTGAGGCCGCTCAATGACGCGGTGGAAGTCGTCGATGCCGTCGCCAGACCCTACCTCGTGCAAATCTTTCACGCCGTGCTCGCCCCCCTGCCGTCGACGCTTCTGCTGATCACCGCCGTTCCGATCGGCTTTTACGCCTGGAGCCGCCGCGTCCTGCGGGCCTGCTGGCCCGCGTTGCTGATCACCTTGCTGCTGATGTCCACCGTGGCGTTCCTGTCGCTCGCGCTCGCCTATATCCGCCCCGCCAAGCGGCTCGACATGGTGCTAATGGTCGGCGTGATCTACTTCCTGGAGCGAAGCCGCGAGGCGAGCGGGAACCGCGATTTCTGGATCGGCTATGCCCTTTGCCTCGCCTCGTTCTTCGCCGACGAGCTGGGGCTCGCGAACTGGGCCTTGCTGTCGGTTCTCTATCGGCGCGAAAGCTGGAGGCGGGATACCGCCCGCGCCCTGGCGGTGTCGCTCCTGCCGCTACTGTTCCTCGGCATGTCGCAGTGGGCATTGCCCTTCATCTATCAGAATTTCAGCGTGCACGGCCCGTGGAACGCGCTCGGCGACGAACGCAAATGGGCGGTGTTCGGCTATTTGCTGGACCCGCGATTCTACCAGGCCGCCGCGGTCGGGCTCGGGCGTTCGGTTTTGTCCTGCCTGGGCGTCGCCCGGCAGGACGTCCCGCTCGTCTGGGTCGCCGCCGCGGCCGTCCTTTTGATGCCGTTCGCCGCTTGGCTTTACCAGCGAAGCGCGCAAGCGCTCGATTGGTGCCTGAGCGGCGTTCTGGTCGCCGCCTTCAGCGCCTATGCGACGCTGCTCGACTGGTACCCCTTTCCCTTCGAGGTCAACTATTTGGGATCCTACAACTACTACTATCACAGCCCGGTCGCCGTGCTCGTCGCCTGCTGGCTGGTTTTCGGATGGCGCCTGTTCCGCGACCGGGTTCACCCTTCCCCCCCGGCGGTCGGCGCGCTGGTTGCCGGCCTTGTGCTGGCCGCTTCGCTGTCGAACGCCCTCATGTTCCCGCCGCTGAACCGCATGGTGCGGGCGATCCACTACTATCCCTACCAGGCCCCAAGGGTGGCGGCGGCACTGCAACGGGCCGGCTTTTCGGAGGACGATGCCGTGTGCTTCTCCAAAAATCCGAAAGGGGTGACGAAGGATTTTCACACTGCCCAGGACGCGGTGATCCTGGGATCCGCCCGCCCCGACGGCTTCGCGCCCATCCTGGAGATGGTCGAACGAACGCCAATCCTCACCACTTATCACCTTGCCCACATGGCCCGCTCGTTCTTTCCCTGGCGCCAATTGTCGATCGAGTTCGGCGAGACCGGTACGCCGCCGCCCCGGTCCGGCGTCTGCCGCCAATAGGCCATAGCGCCCTCAATCCTGCATGTCGAAGTTCGACCAGGACCGCTCCATGATGTCGCGCAGCCGGCCCGCGGGCATGTTCCAGATGTTGATGCGCCGCTGGGAGAACAGATCGGAGCGGCTGATCTCTGGAATGAGTTCACGGAACTCCGGCGTGCGCCAGGGATCGAAATTGACGCTGATCGTCTTGCCCGTCAGTCCGCGATAGGCGGGCGAGAGCAGGGCGCGCACGCAGTCGATCGTGTTCTCCAGCAGCGCGCCTCCCTCCTTCAGCACGGCTTTGGTCTTGCGGTAGTGGCGGCGCCCCGCGCGGTCCTCCCCCGCGGCCATCGTCGGTTCGTGGATGGGGCTCGCCACCATGCCGGGCGCGATCGCGTTCACCATGATGCCGTCCCCCGCGAGCTCGAGCGCCAGGGTCTCGGTCAAGCGGACCACACCCGCTTTCGCGGCGGCGTAGGCCGAATAGTTGGGAAAGGGCGTGAACGCGCCGCCGCCGGCGAAATTGATGATATGCGGCCGCTTGGCCTCCTTCATCAACGCGATGCAGTGCTTGCAGGTCAGGAACGGGCCCCAGAGATCGGTCTTAAGGGTCTCGAGCCATTCCATCTCGTCCACCTGCCGGATATCGCCGACGGGCCCCATTTCGGCGGCGCAATTGATCAGCGCGTCGACGTGACCGAACGCGCCCGCGACCTGTTCGAAAAACGCCCCGACCGCATGATTGTCCGCCACGTCGCATGCCGCGTGGCGCACGCCGCCGCCCGCTGCCGCGGTCGCCTCGAGCTCGGCCTCGCGGCGCGCGCAAATAAACAGAGCGTGTCCGTCCGCGGCAAGCGCCTGCGCCAAACTGGCGCCGATGCCCGAGCTGGCGCCGGTGATCACGATGTTGAGTAGTCCCTCGGTCTGGAACGCCTCGCTGTCGGTTTGGCCGTCCCAGGCCCTGCTCAGGTTCAAGCCGATCTCGTCGATGCTATGCCGCCGTGGCGACGCCACGCTGAAAGGCTGCAGGCTGCGGCCGAGCGCGCCGCCGGAGCTCCATCCGCGCTTCACCCGCACATCCCAAAACAGCCGCGCCATGGTCGCCGCGACGCTCGCCAGGTTGCGGACCGTGACCGCCTTCGACTTGCCGGCCCTGCGCTCGTCGATCGGCAGCGCGACCTCGATATAGCTCAGGCCCAACGCAATTCCCTTCAGCAACGCTTCGGCCTGAAAGCCGAAACCGCCGGTTGTGATGGGCTCTAGGTCGAGGAACGTCTTCGGATAGATCGTCAGGCCGTTGTAGTAGTTCAGCCTATGGCCGAAGAGCAGGTTGAGCAGCAGCGTATAGGCCCGCGATAGCCCGCGCCGGAACGCCGGCCGCACCTCCGGGTTCGAGCTGTAGGAGGTGACGATGTCGGATTTTCCGAGATTGCTGAACAGCTGGACGAAGGAGCGGTAGGGCCAGGTGTTGTCGCCCGGAACGTAGGTGAAGTAGTGCTTGGTGCCGCGCTTGAGGCCCTCCACGTAGGATCGTCCCAGTCCGAGGCTCCTGTCGTGATGGATCGCCTCGACCGCCTCGAATTTGGCGGCGAGGTCGTCCGCCTCCTCGCGCGTGCCGTCCGTGCTCCCGTCGTCGACGATGATGATCTCGTAGTCGTCCACGGTGATGTCGAGCGCGCGAACGAGCCGCTCGATCGTCGGCCTGAGATTGCCCGCCTCGTTGAGCGCCGGCACCAGTACGGTGAGCGAGGGATTGAGCAGGATCGGCGTCCTGTCGGTCGACGGTTCTGGCATGGCAGCACGCCCCCCTGGTCAGTGGGCCGGTTTTCTGGCGACGATACCGATGTTGCCGATCGGCAGGGTCAATCCAACCTTGCCGATGCCGGCCGACCGCGAGGCCCGCGAGGCCCAATGGCGCAGGCCTGTTGGCGCCAGCGGAAATCGCTCGATAAGGAACGCCAACGAGTAGCAGTTTCTCGTCGGCGCCGTCATCACCGTTTCGAAGCCGCAGCGCTCGACCAGACGGGCAAGCGTGGCCCGCGAAAAAAAGAAGGTATGAAAAAAATTGTAGACCGGATAGCGCGCGCCCATCAGCCGGACGAGCGGCGTTTCGACGTCGTGCACGACGGCAAGGACCAGACCGCCGGGGCGGAGTTGCCGCCATGCCCGCTCCAGGGTCTCGACGGGGCGGATCAAATGGTCGAGCACGTGGATGAAGGCGATCAGATCGAAGTGGTTATCGGGAAGGTCGCAATCCCCGTGGAAGGCCGAATGAATGCGGGCGTCGGGCAGTCGTTTGCGGGCCTCCTCGCGCGCCGCGGCCACCGGCTCGATGCCGGTGAGCTCGCGAAAACCCTCTTCCCGCGCCACCTCCAACAGCAGCCCGACGTCGCAGCCGACGTCGAGAACGCGGTCCTTGCGCTCCAGAAAGCGCCGCGCCATCCGGTAATAACCCGCCATGGTCGTCCTGACATTGCTTATTTCATCCGGATCCGCATTGGCTTCCGAGTAGCCGGTATAGAGGGCGCCGACCGCCGCTTCGTCGAAGATCGGCGCGGAGAAGACCACGCCGCAACCGCGGCACCGGTTGATCTGGTAATGGCCGCTATAGGGGTCGAATCCGGCCGGAAGCGTCTCGCCGCGTTTCAGGGTCCCTGCATAGAGCAGGACCGCATCCGTCGAGCCGCAGAGGGTGCAGGCCGGCGCCGTCACCACCATCAAGCTTCTCCCTCGCGCGCCCGGCGCCGCAGGATCCAGCCCCCCAAGACGAACAGAAGGACCGCCAAAAGCTCGATCAGACGGGCCCGAGGCGCGGCCGAGAACGGCTCGAACCGCATCTGGAGGTGGCGCGTGCCCGCCGGCAGACGCACGCCGCGCATCACCGCGTTTGTAGCAAAGACCGGGATTTCGCTTCCATCCGCGTAGGCCCGCCAGGAGGGATGGTAGAGCCCGTTGACGACGAGGAACCGCTGCCGGGAAGAGGGATCGACGTCGATGTCGATGACGTCGCCGCGATAGCGCGCCTTGAGCTTGCCGCCCGCATCGAAGCCATCGCTTTGTCCGCTAATCCCCTCGACCAGCGGATTGGTCAGCACGCTGTCGCGATGGCCGGCGAAGACCACTCCCCGCGCTTTCCCATCAAAAGCGTTCCATTCATCGCCCGACAGCGAGAAACGTTTGATTTGCGAATGGGCCGAGCACCCGTGTTCGTTGCAGGCGCGCGCGCGCAAAAGCACCGATCCCGTCTGCGCCTGGAATGTCAGCATCGCACTGCCCTGCCCGCGGCCGAATCGCGCCACTTCGGCGAAACGCTCCATCGAAGAAACGCGTCCCTCGATGATGAGTTCGACATCGTCATACGGCCGTATGGTCAATTGGTAGCCGCTCGCTCCATTTCGGGCCACCGATGAGCCGGCCAAGTGCGGCGGTGTAATACCCGGAATGGCCACCTCCACATGGATAGGCGCTCCCATCGGGGCGCACGTCGTCTTGTTGCACGCCAGCAGCCTGTACAGCCACTGGCTCGTCGGCGGCAATTCGGGATCGAGCCAGGCCATTGCCACTGGCCCGAGGATCGCGACGCGGTCGCCCTTGCCCTCCATCCATGCGTTCTGCTCGGAGCCGGCCGCCGCGGCCGCCTTTTGCCGGTAGATCTCGATCCGCTCGGTGCCCTTGGGTGCCGGTTTGCTCCAGCCGAGCAGGACGCCACCGCCATAGACCGCGGTCGCCTCCAGACCTATCGACGATCCTATTCTTGCCGTCGTGGCGGTCACCGGCGTCGCGGCGACCGGCGTGATCCGTTCGGCGAGATACAGGCGCGGAAGCGGCGCGACGGGGTTCTCGACGATGCGTGGAAACGCCTGATCCGATCGCCCGCCCTTCCCGTTGAAGTAGAGCGCCTCGTCTAGCATGACCGCATATTTGACGTTGAGCATCGAGAGCAACGCGGCGGAGAGCTGTTCTAGCGACCCGAACGCGATCGAACGCAGTCTCACCACGCCGTCTGGCCAGCCCAGCGCTTGCAACCTCGCCGGCACGCCGGCACCATATCCCCCGAGCTGGCGCAGTCTCCAGAACTGCGAAATATGCGGCGAGTTGTTGCTCGGGAAGGCTTCGTCGTCGGCGATCAACACGCTTCGATATCGCTCGGCCTCGAGCCGCCCGCGCAGCCGCTCCACTTGAGCGTCCGCTGGTGGGCGCAGCCGATCGCGCTCGACGGTCAGATAGTTGTTCGTTTTGAAAGGAATCGGGGCCGTCCTGGTGTGACTGCCGGCCAGCTTGAAGTGGCCGTATGTAACGGCCTCTCCGATGGCGAAACCGCCCATCAGCACGACGGCGCACGCCCCGGCGCTCAGCCCCATGACCTTGCCCCTCGCGGCGGCCAGAACGCAGGCGAGAAAAACCGCCAGCGTCAGCCCGACCTCAACCGATACGATCGGGCTGAGCCGGTAGTTTGAGATCTTGATCGACCAGGCATCGACGCCCACCGCCTGTTCGATGAGGTTTCCGTTGATGAGCCAGGCCAGGCAAAGACCAGCCGCAAAGAGAGCCGCGCCCAGTAGCGGCCCCATCCCCCGCCCGCTCTCCCGTGGCGACATCGGGCGTTGGTAATTTTCGCAATAAACAGCGAACAGGCTTGCCAGCGACAGCGTCGCCAGCAGCGACAGCCGCGAATGGGTGAAGTCCACCTTGGCGAAGGCCAGGTAGAGCCCATAACGGGCCTCCTCCACGAGCACGAGGATCAGGACTGTCAACAACGCCCCCAGGTGAAACGCCGTATCGCGCGGCCTGGCCGGACGGTGCGCGGAGCGGGTGCTGCCTTCTGCCGCGGTGCCCGGCAACCACCCCAACCGCTTCGCAATTGCGGCGAGCGCGGCGATGCCGACAAGGGCGGCGAAGATCGTGAGGAAGATGGCCCCGGACCGTGATATTCCGGGAAACAGGTGCCAGCCCGGCACGTAAAGGAGGTCGACCCGCGAAAACGCCATGCCGCAAATGGCCAGGAACATTAGGGCGGCGGCGAGCTCGCCCCTCGATCGTGGCGTCATGATACCCGCTATCACCACGAAAATGGCCATACTCGAACCCAGGAGCTGCAGGCCTTCATGCAGGTTGAGCGAATTGCCCAGTTCCCTTCCCTCGCCCATCGAGCGCCCGAGAAATCCCTCATGCACCAATCGGGCGATTTCCGAATAATCAGTGTAGTGAAATGTTTGCGTTCGAAAGAGCTGCTGGAAATCGCCGGCCACCGATATCAGGCGGGGAGCGGCGAACACCAGCGCCACGAGAACGGCGGCCGCGAAAACGGTGACGGGACGCTGGAAGTCGCGCTCGCCGGCCCGCAGCGCGGCCGCCCCGCGATAGAGGCTGTAGGCTCCCAGATAGATCATCACATAGGCGGCTTCCTGAAGAAAACCGTAGAAACACAGCACCGTCAGGATCGCAGCCAAACCGGCATAGGCGAGCAGCGCCTGGCTCTGTGCCTTTCGGATCGCCAAAAGCCCCAGCGGCAGCAAGATGAGCGTCATTTGCGCGGAATCGACTTGAGCGGCCCGGTGCAAGGAGTAGACCGAGAGGCCGTAGACGACGGCGCCCGCAACCGCCGGAAGGCCGGGCCGCGCGAGGTCGCTGATGTAAAGATAGGCGGAGACGCCCGCCAGGGCGGTGAGCGCGGCTGAGACGTAACCCAACACGCGAAAAATCTCGCCGCGCTCGAACAGCGCCAGAAAATAGGGAATGGGATCGGGGCCCGGGTTCATCCAATGCAGGCCCGCCATCGAGAAGCCGCCGAACATGCCCTCGTTCCAGAGCGGAACCCGCCCCAGGGTGCGAATTGAATCGTATTCGAACAAACGGAGGTTGAGATACGAGTTGAGCCGGTCGGAATCGCCGATGAAGGTGCTGACGCCGAACAGATGGTCGCCGAACACGATCAGCACCGCTGCGGCGATCACCCCGCCCGCGAGCCAACCGTATCTCCGTTCGCGTCGCCGTGCGCTGACTGTCATGCCCGTCTAACGTTGAGGCTTGGTTGTCGCAAGATCGAATATCTTGACAAGCCCGTTGTCGAGCACGAGCGGATAGTTTCGCGACAGATTGCTCTCGAGTTGCGCCATGCAGCTCTCGTCCAAACGGTTCTACTCGGTGAGGGTATTGGCCGGCAGGCAATCGGCGAAACCCGGAAACAGGCGCTTGTCCGAGAAATAAAAGAAATAGCGCGTGCGTTGCGCGCGCCAGTAATCGACACGCCGCATGAAGCCGACCTTGCATGCGTCCAGCGACACCGCGCCGCCCGCGTCCACGGAGCTGGGACCGCAAACGCCGATCCCGGCGCCTGGGTCAGAAAGCCGACCAATGCGACATTGATATTGGTCATGAAAAGCTCACCGCGAAAGGTCTTGATCTGTTCCAAGGGTCGCCACGTGGGCTGCTTGGCCATCCAGAGCGTAAAGCGCAGCGTGGCCATTGCCGGCCGCAGTGCGGTTCGAGCGAATTGAACGAGCGAGACCGCCAGCAGGACGGCAAGAAACAATCCCGCCACAGTGCGTGCGGCCTGGTGCGGATACCCCGCCCATGCCGTCGAGCCTCGCCCCCTGCACCTGCCCAAAGCCGGGCGCGCAGGTCGATGGCGGCCACGGCGGCGATCCTCACGAAATGGTAAAGGCCGAGGCTCAAAACGGCAGCGACCCCCAAACCCAAGACCATGATGTTGGCTCCAAATCCGGTGGGCGTGACCTCCTGGGCGAAAGCGGGAAACAGCAGGATCGGCGCCCACGCCGTGCCGATGCCCCAAATCGCAAAGCGAAAAAACAGTGATGCCGTTCGGGCTGGGCCCGCTGTGCCCAACTGCTGCCGGTCGCCCGGGGGCGCACGAGCGAACGAATCCCCCAAAACCCCGATGAGGAGACTGATTGCACCGATCGCGGCGACGGCGGCCCCTCCAGGAACCGTCAGGCTGTTGCGAAGTTGGGCGCGGACGACGTGCCAGGAAATTTCGTGCGCGCCGTGATGCACCACGTGAATTGACCGGTAGAAGGCGCTCATCTCCTCCTGGCTGGGGGTTCCCGTAATGCGGTTGGAGAGCGTGAGCCACATTTCCTGCAGGAAGACCTCCGGGCCCAAATAAAGAAAATTTTGCAGGAGATGGAGCCCGATTCCGGCGGCGAAGGCGCACCCCATCGCGATCACCTCCCGGGGCCGGATCGGCAGAAGCTGCGTCAGGAACAGGAAGACCCAGCAGAACATGACGCCGGAGAGCGCCGAATATTCGATGTAGAAGGTGGAGACGAGTGCAACGCCAAAGGCAGTGGCGAAATAGGCCATCCGTCCGGTCCTGAGATACCAATCGAACATCAGCAGCGGCAGGAACGCCAACAGCGGATAGAGCGCATAGATCTGCCGCTCCATGAAATTGGCGACGTTCCAGGCGCCGAGCAGGAGGACGGCAAGCCCCGCCAGCTTGAAACCGTGACGCTCCAACAGCGCTCTGGCGAACAGGAAATAGACCCCCAGGCCGGCGAGCGCGACGAGGCCCAGCACGGTCCGCACGACGGCGTAGTCGCCATCGGAGATTTTTAAAATCAGCGCCGTGATCAGTTCCGGCGCCGGTGGCATGTGATTGTAGACGTAAGGGTGGTCGAGCGGATCGGCGCTGCTCGCGAAATCCTGCAAAAGCCCGGTGACGAAAAATCCGTACTCCAGGTAATTCCGCGCGGTGTTGAAAATGTAGGCGGCCTCCTCGACCAGCGAGAACGGCGTGAACAGCTCCGACTCGAAAGTTATCTTCAAATGCAGAATGAAGATCGCCACCACCAGGCACAGCGCCACGGCGGCGATCGTCCAATCCGCGATCCCAACCGCGGTTCGCGCCACGATGACGCTGCGCGCCTCGGCGGACTTGGGCCCGTCACCCCCGTTGCCTGACGCTGCCGCCATCGGCGCCCCGTTACCCTCCCGGCCCCAGCAGCCACAGCGATTTGAGCCAATCGAACCCCCGCGCCACCGCCTTGCCGCGCCGCGTCAAGCGGTAACCGGAGCCTGCGGGCGCGATGTAGCCGCCCGCGGCCATGCCGGCGAGCCGCGCTTCGATAAAGGCCGGCGAGGTGAACGTCGCGGCCAGTCTTTCCTCCTCGACATGACCGTCCGGACGGCTGGCGAGTAGCCGCAACGTTTCGACTGAGAGCGAATGGGTCAGCGTGTAGATCAAGGGCATGTAGAGGACGACGAGACCCAGGAATGCGAGTTCGCCCCACAGGACCGCCGTGATTGTTCCACCAACGCCCGGCGGCGCGCCGGCCGCCGCGACGACGGCGATGAGGAGGGCGAATGCCGGGACCAGCTTGAGGGCGAGGGGTCCGCGCTCGATGCCGCGGGTAACGCGCGGCGACAGGAGATGCAGCCCAGCGAACAGGGCGAAGCAGAGGACCCCGATGGCGGCGGCGGCCGTCACTCTTCAGCCGCCTCTCGTTCCGGCCGGCCCGGCCCCAACATCGCTTGCGCCCGCCCGAGCGCCCTGGCCAGCCGCGAACCCTTCGGCGTGATCGCGACGTCGCCTCCCCGCCGTTCGATCAGGCCGAGGCCGCGCATACCAGCCAAACGCTTCTCATACATCCAGGCAAGCCCGTGCCCCGCGCCGTAGGATTTTGCGATATCCGCTGCCGACATAGCACGCGGTTCGGCATCCAGCATATCGATCAGAATGCGCAGGGAAAGTCCCCGCTCGGCCAGGTTGTAGAGTTGCAGCAGACCGCCCCAATAGCCGGAAATGTAGAGAAAAACCGCGAACGCCAGATCGCAGGCGGCCGGGGCCGCGAGCACGTCTTGCGGCAGCATCCACAGATCGTCCGGGGTCGCGAGGTGGAGCG
Organism: uncultured Hyphomicrobiaceae bacterium; assembly: GCA_964454415.1. Lineage (GTDB taxonomy): Bacteria > Pseudomonadota > Alphaproteobacteria > Rhizobiales > Methyloligellaceae > JAJFHN01. Next base: position 38,801 of record CAYVYD010000001.1, read on the forward strand.
CGACGAGGCTCGCCAGCCCGGCTCCAAACAGGCCGGCGAGCGATCGGAAACGATGCTTCCCGGAGATGCCGCGCAACAGGCCCGTCATCGCTGCCGCGGTCCCCAATCCCATTGCGGCGGCCAACAGCAGCGCTTTCATCCGGTCGCGCCCATCACTCCGACGGGGTCTCCGCTTCCACCCGCCCGGCCGGCCTGCGCGCCAGCCACACGCCGCAGCCCACCAGGCTGAAGAGCACCGAAAGCGCGCCGAACAGGACCGAGACGAGAAAAGCGGGACCGGCCTGGACGCCCATCAGCCCGAAGGCGACCACCATCAGGCCCTCGCGCACGCCCCAGCCGGCGACCGTGATCGGGATCATGGCGAGCTCCATCACCAACGGCACCACCAGAATGCAGGCGAACAGACTCACCTGGATTCCCAAATCGGCGAACAGGACGTAGATCATCGCCGCGTTGAGGACGTTGACGGCGAGACCGAGCGCGACCGCCCCCAGCGTCTTCAAGGGCGCGGTGAAGGAGACCCGCAGGACGGACACCAGATCCAACAGCAGCGGAATGACGGCGACAGCCTTCAGGCGCGCTGTGAGTTTCTTTTCGAGACCCACGCGGCCCCGCAGAAAGGCGAACACAAACAGCATCGCGATCGCCGCAGCTCCGCCCAAGGCCACCGCCAAAAGCACAGTCCGCTTGAGGGGACTGTCCATCAAGGCGAATGACCAGGGCAGGAAGGCCAGGATCAACAGATGGTTGGCGATGATGCCGGTCAGCCGGTCGAGCAGGACGCCGCTCGCCGCGTTCCGGATGCCGATGCCCTCGCGCTTCAGCTCCCACAGACGGGCGGCGTCGCCGCCGAGGAAAGAGAGGAAGGTTTGCGAGAAGAACAGGCCCACCAGCGAGACCGGCACCGCCTCCTTCAAGCTCAATCTTTCCTTCAGCGTCGCCATCACCAGCGACAATCGCCCCGAGGCGATTGCCTGCTGGATCAGAAGCAGCAGACCGAAGCCCGCCAGACCGGCGGCGCTGAAGGCGGCGGCGTTCTCGAAGGTTTCGCCGAAATCGATCCGTTGCGAGATCAGCCAAAGCAACAGCGCGGAAAACGCGATTTTTGCGATCAGCGCGAGACGGTTCACGGGTTCAACATCGCCGGCTTGTTACCCCCGCGCCCGCCCTGCGGTCATGCCGTTCGCCGATGGCGTTCGAGTTGGGACGCGCATGTCTTGACACCGTTTCAAGCTACCACCTAACTGGCATCACCATGTTCCCGCCGTCCTGCCGCTGGGGCGCAGGGACACGCATGCGATCAACTGTATGGCAAATATCCGAGGCGAAATCATCCCTCCTTCGAAGCCAACGATCGAAGTCACCTTCGCCATCGCCGCCTTGAACGAGGAACGGTTGATCGCCGACTTCGTGACGCAGGCCCATGCGACCGTGGCACCCCTGCTCGACCG
>CAYVYD010000002.1:0-2791 GCA_964454415.1 uncultured Hyphomicrobiaceae bacterium
TTTCGGCCACGCGCCGCACCATCGGCTTGCCGTCGACCTCGGCCAGCAGCTTATTGGCCCCGCCCATGCGCCGCGACAGGCCGGCGGCAAGCAGGATCGCCGCCATCGCCGGAACGCCGTTCCCGTCTCCCGGGCCAGCGCTCACGCGCACTTGGCCTTTCCGCCCCGCGCCGGCTTCTTGCCGGCGCCCGCGTGCCTGGCCTGGATGATCTGGGCGAGAATCGAAACCGCGATTTCGGCCGGGTCGACCGAGCCGAGATCGAGCCCCGCTGGGCAGATCACCCGCTCCAGCCGCTCGGGCTTCGCGCCCTCTTCGGCGAGCGTCTTCTTGAGGGTGGCGATCTTGCGGCGGCTGCCGACGAAGGCGACATAGGGCGCGTCCTGGGCGAGTGCCGCGGTCAGCGCGTCGCGGTCGCGCGCACCCTGGGTGGCGACCACCCAGAAGCTCTGCTCGAGCCGGTCGGCGTCGGCGAAGTCGAAATCTTCGAGCACCCGGTGGTGGCCTGTGGAAACCGGCTCGAGGCCGGGTGCCGCCTGCAGCACGTCGAAACCGGAGGCCGCCGCCAGCTCGACCAGCGCGCGGGCGACGTAGGAGTCGCCGCAGATCACGATCCGGCTGCGCGGCACCACCGCCTCGATGAAGATGTCGCTCGTTCCCTTGCTGGGGCAACCGCTCTTGTGAAGTTCGACGCCATCCTCGTCATGGGCCGAGGCGACGTCCTCCTTGGGCTTCACCCGAATCAGCTTGGCCGTGCCCGATTTGAGCACCTCCTGGCCGACCCTGCGCACCGCCCCCTGCACGCAGCTGCTCCCGACCCATCCGATGAGGTCGCCATTCTCGGTGATGATCGCCTTGGCGCCCGGCTTCGCCGACGTCGCGTTTTGCGTCCGCACCACCGTCGCCAGCGCGTAGACCGCGCCGGGACCGGCTTCCTTGACGTATGATTCCACGGCTTCCCTGGGGTCGTTCACCATCGCTCACATCCTCGCAAGCTCGCTTTCCAGCGCTTCCAGGCCCTTCGCGTCATGCGCCGACGCGAACAGATCGACGTAAGGAAGCGCCGCCGCCATGCCGCCCGCCTTGGGCTCGTAACCCTCCTGTCCGATCAGGGGATTGATCCAGACGAGACGTTTCACCCGCCGTTTCAGCGCCGCCATCTCCTGGGCGAGCTGTTCCGGCTCGCCGGTGTCGAACCCGTCGCTCACCAGGATCACCATGGTCCGCGAGGTGAGGATCGAGGGCGCGTAGTGCTGGTTGAAGGCGGCCAGGCTCTCGCCGATCCTGGTGCCGCCGGACCAGCCCTGGGCCAAGAGCGTCAGGCGGTCGGCGAATTTTTCCGGATCGCGCTCCATCAGCACGGTGGAGAGCTGCACCAGGCGGGTGTGGAACGCGAAGGCTTCCGCCTTCTCGAATTCGCCCAGAATCGCGTGCATGAAACGCAGGAAGAAAGTGGAGTGCAGGTCCATGGAGCCGGAGACGTCGAGCAGCACCACCAGCTTGAACGGCTTCTCCTTGCGTTGGCGGCGATAGAGCTTGATGGGCGTGCCGCCAGAGCTCACCGATTTCTGCAGCGTGCGGCGCAGGGCCAACCGCTCTCCCTTGGCGCCGAATTTGTAGCGCCTGGTCTGGCGGTAGCGAATCCGCTTCGACAGGCGCTGGGCCAGGGCGCGCACCCGGTCGAGCTCTTCCCTGTCGGCGAGATGGGCGAGATCGGCCGTGTCGGCGTTCTCTATGGCGGACGCGCCCTCGCTGCGGGCGGTGCCCTCCTCCATGGTGGGGCCGTCCTCTTCGGCCGGCGAGATGCCCTCCATGAAGTTGGCGATCGCGCCCTTTGGATCGGGCCGGTTGGGAACGTTAAGGACCTTGGACTTGCCGCTCGCGTCCTTGCTGGAGATGACGGTGGAGGGCGCGTCGTGCTTGAGCCAGAACGCCTCGAACACGCCGTCGAACCGCGCCCAGTCGCGCACGTTCGAGCAGAACACCGAACGCAATACCCAATGGGCTTGCTCCCGGTCCATCAGGTCGATGCTCGAAAGCGCATCGGCCGCGTCCGCCACGTCGCCGCTGCCGATGACGAACTGGTTTGAGCGCAGCGCGCGCGCGAAGTCGAGCAGCCGCTGGTGTACCGGCGTGGCGCCGTATTCCTTCACCGGTTCGAGATCGAGCCGTGCGCCGCCCATCATCTCAGGCCACCTTCTCGGCGATCATCTGCGCGTATTCCGGTCCGATCGCCTCGCGGTCGCTGCGCGTCTTGAGCACGCACATCAGCGTTTGATGCAGCGATTTGCCCTGGGCCTCGATGTGCGTGACGTTGAGGCCGATCAGCGCCGCCGCCCAATCGAGCGTCTCGGCGATGCCCGGTTTCTTGAACAGATCCTCGTGCCGCAGCGCCTGGATGAAACGGACGATCTGCCCCGCCAGCACCTGGTCGATGTCGGGATAGTGGGCCTTGAGGATACGCAATTCGGCGGCCTCGCTCGGATAATCGACGAAATGGTAGAGGCAGCGCCGCCGCAGCGCGTCGGAAAGCTCGCGCGTCGCATTCGAGGTCAACACGACGAGGGGAATGCTCCTGGCCTTCACCGTGCCGAATTCGGGGATCGACACCTGGTAGTCCGAGAGCACCTCGAGCAGATAGGCCTCGAATTCCTCGTCCGCCCGGTCGATCTCGTCGATCAGCAGGACCGGCGGTTCTTCCTCGAGGATCGCCTGCAGCAGCGGGCGCTTGAGCAGAAACTCCTCGCTGAAGACGTGGGCTTCCTTCGCCGCCGCGTCCATGTCCTCGTTTTC
>CAYVYD010000002.1:2891-20475 GCA_964454415.1 uncultured Hyphomicrobiaceae bacterium
ACGCCGCCCACATTGGGGCTTTCGCCGACGCCCTTGGCGCCGATCGGATGATGCGGGCAGGGCGTGACGGTGTGGTCCGTCGTCCAATGGGGCGTCTCTACCGCGGTCGGGATGAAGTAATCGAGGAAGCTCGCCCCGATCACGTTGCCCGCCTCGTCATAGTCGATGAGCTGACCCATGGCGATGCCGAAGGCTTCCGTCAAGCCGCCGTGGATCTGGCCCTCGATGATCATCGGGTTGATGCGCGTGCCGCAGTCGTCCAGCGCGTAGAAGCTGCGGACCGCCGCCTCGCCCGTGTCCACGTCCAGGTCGACGACGCAGACATAGGCGCCATAGGGGAAGGTGAAGTTCGGCGGATCGTAATATTCCACCGCCTCCAGTCCCATCTCCTCGCCTTCCGGCACGTTCGAATAGGCGGTGAGCGCCACCTCCTTCATGGTCATCGCCTTGTCGGGCGCGCCCTTGACGCGGAAGGTGTCGACGTCCCATTCGAGGTCCTTCTCGGAGACCTCGAGCACGTGGGCGGCGATCTTCTGCGCCTTGGCGCGGACCTTGCGGGCGGCCATGGCGCAGGCCGCCCCCCCGACGGGCGTGGAGCGCGAGCCCCAGGTTCCGACCCCGTAGGGCGCGGTGTCGGTGTCGCCCTCCTCTACCTCGATGTCTGCGGCGGGGATGCCGAGCTCGCTGGAGAGGATCTGCGCATAGGTCGTCTCGTGCCCCTGGCCCTGCGACTTGGTGCCGAAGCGGGCGATCGCCGCGCCGGTGGGATGGACGCGCACCTCGCAGGAATCGAAGGTGGCGATGGCGCCGATCAGGTCGCACACGCGCGACGGTCCCGCGCCGACGATCTCGGTGAAGGTCGACACACCGATGCCCATCAGCTTGCGCGACTTGCCGGCCTTGAAGTCCTTGAGCATCTTGGCCTGCTCCTTGCGGAGCTTGTCGTAGCCGACCGCCTTCATGGCCCGCTTCAGGGCGGCGGGATAGTCGCCGCTGTCGAACTGCAGGCCGAAGCTGGTGGTGTAGGGGAACTGCTCCGGCTTGATCAGGTTCTTCATCCGCAGCTCGGCCGGGTCCATGCCGAGCTTCTGCGCCAGGATGTCGACCATCCGCTCGACCATGTAGATCGCCTCCGTCACCCGCAGCGAGCAGCGATAGGCGACGCCCCCCGGCGCCTTGTTGGTGTAGACGCCGTCGACGCTGACGAAGGCGTTGGGGATGTCATAGGAGTTGGTGCAGATCATGAATAGACCCGCCGGGAACTTCGAGGCGCTGACGCAGGCGTCGAAGGCGCCGTGGTCGGCGATGGTGTGGCACCGCAGGCCGGTGATCTTGCCGTCCTTGGTGGCTGCCAGCTCGCCGGTCATGTGGTAGTCGCGGGCAAACGCCGTCGCCGACAGGTTCTCGATCCTGTCCTCGACCCACTTGACCGGAATGCCGAGCACCACGGTCGCGGCGATCGCCATGATGTAGCCGGGATAGACGCCGACCTTGTTGCCGAAGCCGCCGCCGATGTCTGGCGAGATGATCCTGATCTTGTGCTCTGGCAGCGGCGAGATCAGTGCCGCGACGGTGCGCACCACATGCGGCGCCTGGAAGGTGCCCCAGACGGTGAGCGCGCCGTTGATCTTGTCGAAGCTCGCGACACAGCAGGCGGTCTCCATCGGGCTGGCGTGGCAGCGCTGATAGGAGACCAGCTCCTTGACCGTCACGTCGGCGTCCTTGAACGCCTTGTCGACCGCCTTCTCATCGCCTGCCTCCCAGGTCCAGATGTGGTTGTAGTGCTTGCGCGGACCATGGCCGCCCACTTCCTTGGCGTCCTTGATGTCCTCGCGCAGCAGCGGCGCGTCCTTGTCCATCGCCTTGAACGGATCGGTGAGGGGCTGGAGTTCCTCATACTCGACCTCGACCGCCTCGACGCCGTCGGAGGCCGCGTAGCGGTCGGTGGCGATGACGAAGGCCACCTCCTGCATCTGGTAGAGCACCTTCTCGTCTGCCAGCACCGCCTGCACGTCGCCGGCCAGCGTCGGCATGTAATGCAGGTTGAAGGGCTTCAGGTCGTCGGCCGTCAGCACCGCGAGCACGCCCGGCACCGCGAGCGCGGCGTCCTTGTTGATCTTCTTGATGCGCGCATGGGCATAGGGCGAGCGCACGAAATCGCCATGCACCATGTTGGGCAGCTTGATGTCGTCCACATAGTTGCCCTTGCCTTGGGTGAAGCGGGGGTCCTCGACGCGCTTGCGCGAGCAGCCGATGCCTTCCAGGGCCGCCTCGCGTTCTTCTCGGCTCGGTTGCTTGTTCATTCCGCAGCCTCCTTCATGTTCATTTGAGCGGCCGCTTGGGCGATCGCCTTGACGATGTTCTGATAACCCGTGCAGCGGCACAGATTGCCGGAGATGCCCCACCTGATCTCCTCCTCGGTGGGGTTCGGGTTCTCCTGCAGGAAGCGGTAGGCCCGGGTCAGCATGCCGGGCGTGCAGAACCCGCATTGCAGGCCGTGATTGTCCAAAAAGGCCTGTTGCAGGGGATGCAGGGTGCCGTCGGCGCCCGCCAGCCCCTCGACCGTCAGCACGTCGCCGCCCTGGGCCTGGACCGCGAGCACCGTGCAGGATTTCACCGATTTGCCGTTCAAGTCGACCGTGCAGGCGCCGCAATGGGACGTGTCGCAGCCGATATGCGGGCCGGTGATGTTGAGGTGCTCGCGCAGCAGGTGAATGAGCAGGGTTCTAGGCTCCACCTCCGCCTCCACCTGATTGCCGTTGAGGGTCAGCGATACCTTGGTTTTTGCCATGATCCGTTCTCTCCCTAGCTCGCACGCTCGGCCGCCAGGCGAATGGCCCGCGCGGTCATCAAGCCGGCCATGCTGCGCCGGTAGTCCTCCGATCCCCGCATGTCGGCGACGGGGGTGGCGATCGATTTGGCCAGCTCGGCGGCGCGCGCGATGGCGTCGTCGTCGAGTTTCGACCCGGCCAGGCTGTCGGAGGCCTCGGCCGCGTAGAGCGCGGTGTCGGCGACGTTGGTGAGCGCGATCGAGGCGCTCTCGCAGGCGCCGCCCTTCATCGTCAGGATCGCTCCGGCCGCGGCCGTGGCGTAGTCGCCCACCTTGCGCTTCAGCTTGCAATAGGCGTAGCCGTGCCCCTTGGGCGGGGCGGGAATGCGCACCATGGTGAGCATTTCGCCGTCCTCGAGCGCGGTGTCGTAGATGCCGTGATAGAACTCGCGCGCGGCGACCTCGCGCTTGCCGCCGCTGCTCTCGAGCACGTAGCTGGCGTTGAGGCACAGCATCAGCCCCGGCATGTCGTTGCCGGGGTCGCCATTGGCGACGTTGCCGCCGAGCGTTCCGCAATAGCGCACCTGGGGATCGGCGATCAGCGCCGAGGTCTCGCCGATGATGGGGCAAACCTTGGCGAGCTCGCCCGAAACCAACAGCTCGTGCTGCGTCGTCATCGCGCCGATTTCGATCGTGCCGCCGCCGACCGAGATGCCCTTGAGCTCGTCGACCGCGCCGAGATCGACGAGGTGTTCGGGGGCCGCCAGTCTGAGTTTCATCATCGGGATGATGCTATGGCCGCCGGCGAGCGGACGGCCGCCGCCGCCGAACTCGCTCAAGAGTTGAAGCGCCTCCTGCTTGGAGGAGGGCCTGTGGTAGTCGAATTGACCTGGGATCATTCGTCCATCGTCCTCCCTAGGACTGGGGCCTTTGCCCTTCGGTTGTGTTCGGGCCTTTGGCCTCTGAGTGTTTTGCCGGCCCCATCCGCACGCCGCCTTTGCGGGCGCGGCCACGCCGCTGCGCGGCCGGCCGCAAGGGCAGGGGAGGGCCGCCAGAACTGGATTTAGTCTAAGCGAGGGATCGGCGGTGGACCGGGGCGGCTGCACCAAAGTCGGCGGGCGTGCATGAAGCGCTGTCAGCGTGCATGAAAAACGGATGCCCGGACGCCCGTCCCCGGGCGCGCAGCCGCTCCGTTCGGGGGTCGGTGCCTAGCGCGGACCGCGGCGTCGGTCGCCGGCTTAAGTGCTGGAAACCAGGGAAGAATAATCGGGCTCGAACTCGAGCCGGTGGAGAATACCCTTGATGTTGGCGCGGCTCACCGGAACCCTCCTGTCCGGTCCTCCGTCCAAGATCAGATAGCCCCGGTCGCCTTTCTTGGAGAACCCCTGAACGTAACGCAGATTCACCAAATGCGAGCGGTGCGGCTGGGCGAACGGTCCGCCGTCGAGCAGTTTGGCGAGTTTGGAGATCGGCAGATCGCAGAAGAATTCATCGCGGTCGTTGGTGACGAGGGTGTAGTGGCCCTGCGCGGTCACCGTCACGATGTCGCCCGAGCTCAGATAGAGCGTCGCCCCGTTCTTGTGGACGGGAATGCGGCGGTGGGCCGAGTCGTCGTGGACGGCGGCGTGACCGTTGCCGTTGACCGCGTCCGTCTCGGCAAACGGCGCCACGGCGGATGCCAAGACCCGCGGCACCTCCTCGCGCAGGCGTTTCTCGTCGGGAAGCGCCAACAGCAGGAACAGCCCGCACAGCACGAATGACACCACCGCGACGACGATGGCGAGATAGTCCTGGGTCAGAACCGGGGAGGCCAGGTCGGCGACGTCGTCGATCGGAACGAAGCTCGTCGAGAACATCGCCGCGTAATGCATCGAGGAGATCGCCAGGCCCAGGCTGACCCCGCCCATCAAGGTCTCGCCGAAGCTCTTGTGCCGGAAGGCGAACCACAGCGCGCAGGTCGAGGCGATGACCGCGATGACGACCGATGCGATGACGCCGGGGGGCGAGTATTGCAGCACGCAGCCGGCGCGGATGGCGCTCATGCCGATATAATGCATGCCGGCGATGCCCGACCCCATGAACAGCCCGCCGACGGGCAGACTGAGGGTCCAGAGCGGCCGGTGGCTCACCATGTAGAGACCGAGCCCCGTCACCATGATCGCCGTGAGCGCGGACATCAGGGTGTAGAGCACGTCGTAGCTGACGGAGATCGGCAGCTTGACCGCCAGCATGGCGATGAAATGCATCGCCCAAATGCTTCCGCCGATGGCGATCGCGCCCTTGAGAACCCGGACCTTGAGGCGCGACCCATGGGACCACAGGGCGCCTGACGTCAGCGCCAGTCCGGTAAACGAACCCATGATGGCCACTGCCACCGAAAGCAGGACCAAAAGGGGGTCATACTGAACGAGCATTTTCCTCCCGATATGCCGTTCGCCCCAGTCGTGCCTAAGCACAGGATAACCTGTGAATTAACAGATAGTATCACAAATATTGTTGAATGAAGATGGCGGTCGGCCAAATTTGGCCTCGCCGCCGCCGTTACCTCGCTGCCCTTTGATTCTGCTTGTAATTTCAGGGCGTTGCCCGGTTCCCGAGGCCGCCGGCACGGACCGCCGCGGCGGCGGCCGGAGCGCCCGCGCGTCCCGCCGTCCCCGCCCCGCGGTTTCAGGCGCCGCGTTCGATCTCGACCGTGACGTGATCGATGCCGAAGCGGTCGTTCAGCCGCGACTTGATCTTGCCGATCGCCTCGAGCGGATCCTGGCCGCCCGAGACCTCGGCGTGGAGCGTGAGAAGCGGTTGCGACTGGGTCAGCGACCAGGCATGGACGTGGTGCACCCGTTTCAACCCAGGCACCTGGTCGACGAGGTCGCGCTTGATGTCCTCGATCGCGACGTCGGGGGGCGTGCCTTCGAGCAGGATGTGGCCGCTTTCGCGCGCCAGCCGCCAGGCGCCGCGCAGCAGGATGAGCCCCACCACCATGGAGAGCAGCGGGTCGATCGGCGACCAGCCGGTGGTGAGGATCACGCCCGCCGCGGCGAGCGCGGCGATCGATCCCAGCAGATCGCCGAGGACGTGCAGGACCGCGCCGCGAATGTTCAGGTTCTCGCGCTCGGCGCCGTGCAGCAGCAGGAACGCGGCGACGTTGACGGCGAGCCCGGCGGCCGCCACCACGAGCATCACGGCCCCCAGGATCTCGACCGGCTCGAACAGGCGGTGGACGGCCTCGGCGAAGATCCAGCAGACGATCAGGAACAGCGCCACCGCGTTGGCGAAGGCGACCAGGATCTGAAACCGGTGATAGCCGAAGGTGCGCTCGTCGTCGGCCGGCAGCCTGGCGAGGCGGAAGGCGAACCAGGCGAAGCCGAGCGACGCGGCGTCGGTCAGCATGTGGGCGGCGTCGGCCAACAGCGCAAGCGAGCCCGCGACGATGCCGCCCGCGACCTCGGCGACCATGAAGCCGCCGGTCAGCACCGCCGCCCAGAAGGTGCGCCGCTGGTTGCGTTCGCGGCTCGCCTCCCGGGTGCCTTGGCGCTGATCGTCACCCACCGCTCGTCATCCGGTTTCCTTTCCCAGGCTCCCCCCGATAATTGCGGCACGCACGCCCTTGGCGCAAGATCGCCGTTCTGGGCACAACTCGGGGGCGGCTCGCTCTATGGCGCGGATCGGGGGAAATGGCAGCCGCGCGGCTGGCTGGCACGGGCCGCTGCATCCGCCAGAGGCCGCCTTGCATCCGGCCCTCGGCCTGGCGCTGCTGAGCCTGATGGGGCTGGAGCTCGCGCGCCTTTATCTGGGAGTTCCGCTGGTCCAAGCGCTAGCCGACGGCGCGGCGGTGCTGGTCTTCATCCTCTGCCTGCCGCTCGCCCTCCAAGGCTGGCGCGAGCGATTTCTGATCCTCCTGGCGCTGCCGCTGCTGGCTGCGGTTCCGCTCCTCGCCGCCGACCCCCTCGCGGTGCTAGCGCGCGCGCTTGCCCAAGCCGGATTTCTCATGGCGTTCATTCTGCTGATCGGCCTGCTGCGCGAGGCGGCGCTCACCTCGCCCGCCGTGCTCGCCTGCGGCGGCTATCTCGCCCGCCGCCGCCAGGGGCTGCGCTACATGAGCCTGCATGCCGGCTCCCACCTGCTGGGCGTCATCGTCAATGTCGGCGCCATCTCGCTGCTGGCGCCGCTGGTCCAGCGTGGCGCGCGCGCCCATGCCGGAGAGGGCGAGCCCGACGCCCGCGCCCTGATCGACGAGCAGCGCCAGCTCGCCGCGGTGCTGCGCGGCATGCCCTGGGTGATCGTATGGGCGCCGACCACCGTTACGCAAGCCCTGCTGCCGAGCATCATCGCCGGTATCGATGGCCCGCGCCTCGCCGCCCTCGGGTTCGCGGCGGCGGGGCTGGTGTTTCTGCTCGGCCTCGCCGACGACCGGTTGCGCTGGCGCGCGGGGCTGCGGGCCCTGCCGCGCGCCGCCGATCCCGGACCGCGGCGCGATCCGCCCTTTCCCGCGCGCGCCCTGCTCGACTTGCTGGCGGTCTGCGGCACGCTCGCCGGGCTCGCCGCCGCGCTCGTCGCCGCCGCCCACGTCGAGGTGGTCGCCGCGCTGATGGCGGCGGCTCCCGTGGTGCTGGTGGCCTGGCTTTACGTCCAGCACGCAGCCGAGGGCCCCGGCCCCGCCCACTCGGCCGTCGCAGCCAGGCTCCGCGGCATCGCCTTCAACGACATCCCCGGCCAACGCCGCGAGGTGCTGATACTCGGTCTTTCGGGCTTCATCGGCATTTGCGTGGCCGCGGTCGTTCCCGTCGATAAGGTGGCGGAACTGTTGCGCGCGGCGGGGCTCGCACCCTGGATGTTACTTGCCCTGCTGCCCGCGCTGATCTTCGCCGGCGCCCAGGCGGGTCTCACGCCGATCATGACGGTGGTGGTGCTGGGCAGCGTGCTCGGCGCCCTCCCCCGGCTCCCCGCCGATCCCACCCTGCTGGCGTTGAGCCTGGCCTGCGGCTGGGCGCTTGCCATGGCGGGCGGCCCCTTCTCGTCGCTGGTGCTGCTGCTCTCCCGCGTCAGCGGCTTTTCCACCACGCGGATCGCGTGGACCTGGAACCTGCCGTTCTCGATCCTCGTCCTGCTGGCGCTCGCCCTGGCCTTCGCGCTGCTGGCGGCATAGGGAAAAAAAGGCTCTAACCGCCGCCAGCAAGCTTCATGACGAAGGGGTTGCCGGCATCGGCGGCCGTGTTCACCCACACGCTCTTGGTCTCCAGATACCCCTCGATGCCGGCGAGCCCGTTCTCGCGCCCCAGCCCGCTCGCCTTGAAGCCGCCGAAGGGCGAGGTCATGGAGACCGCGCGGTAGGTGTTGATCCACACCGTGCCCGCCCGCAGCCGCTTGGCCATCACCGTGGCGCGGGCGAGGCTCTGCGTCCAAACGCCAGCCGCCAGGCCGTAGAGCACGTCGTTGGCGATCTCGACCGCCTCGTCCTCGTCGCGGAACGGAATCACCGAGAGGACCGGGCCGAACACCTCCTCCTGAGCGATCCGCATGGCGTTGTTGACGCCGGTGAAGATGGTCGGCTTGACAAACCACTTGCCCCCGCCCTCGTCCGCCTCGGCCGGCCCGCCGCCCAGCACGCAGACCGCGCCCTCTGCCCTGGCGACGCCGATATAGTCGAGCACTTTCTGGTATTGCGCGGGCGTCGTCACCGGTCCCACCTGGGTCTCGAAGTCCTGGGGATCGCCCATCCGCGCCTTGGCGGCGGTCTCGACCAGCCTCTCCATGAAGGCGTCGTGGACGCTCTCCTGCAGCAGCAGCCGCGAGCCGGCGATGCAGGTCTGGCCCGTCGCCGCGAAGATGCCCGAGATAGCCCCGTTTACGGCGGCGTCGAGATCGGCGTCGTCGAACACGATGTTGGGCGACTTACCGCCGAGCTCGAGCGTCACCCGCTTGAAGCTCGCCGCCGCCGCCTGATAGACGCGCCGTCCCGCCGCCTCGCCGCCGGTGAACGCCACCTTGGCGACCTTGGGATGGGTGACGAGCGGCTCGCCCACCTCCGGTCCGAAGCCCGTCACCACGTTGACCACGCCCCTGGGCACGCCCGCCTCCTCGATGAGATCCATCAGCTCGAGGATCGAGGCGGAGGTGAATTCCGACGGCTTGATCACCATGGTGCAGCCGGCCGCCAGCGCCGGCGCGATCTTCCACGAGGTCAGCATCAGCGGCGAGTTCCAGGGAGTGATCATGGCGCAGACGCCGACCGGCTCGCGCAGGGTGTAGTTGAAGGTGCCGGGCTTGTCGGAGGGGATGACGGCGCCCTCGATCTTGTCGGCGAGGCCGGCATAGTAATAGTACCACTCGGGCAGGTAGCGGGTCTGGGCCAGCATCTCGGAGATCAGCTTGCCGTTGTCGCGCACCTCCGTGCGGGCGAGATCCTCGGCGTTCTCCGCGATCAAATCGCCGATCCGCCGCAGCAGCTTGCCGCGCGCCGTGGCGCTCATGGCGGGCCAGGGTCCGGTCGTGAACGCCTTGTGCGCCGCCTCCACGGCGCGCTCCACGTCGGCCGGCCCGCAGCGCGGGACCGTCGCCCATGGCCCGGCCCGGAAGGGGTCGTGACTCTCGAAGCGCTCGCCGCTCGCCGCCTCGCAGCGCTCTCCGTCTATATGGACTTGATAGGCCTTCAACGCCGCCATCGACGCCCTCCCTGCAGCATGGACCGTGAGCCAAGTGTCGCATAGGTTGCGGTGGACACGGGCACCCCGCAAGCTGTTTCGGACGGGACGAGGAGGCGTAAGGGCGATGGGCGCGAAGCGGGTTGCCGCCGTGATGGCGCTGCTGGCCGGGCTCGGTCTCGCCGCCGCCAGGGCCAACGATTCGACGGCGGTGATCGAGTCCGGCGACCTGCAGATCACCGCCAACCCCGACATCGCCATGGTCGCCGAGGAGCTTTTCGTCAGCGCCAAGGAGGTGCGCGTCGCCTACCGCTTCCACAACGCCTCGCAAAGGCCGATCGACACGCTCGTCGCCTTCCCGCTCCCCGACATCACCGTCGGCGAGGACGTGCAGTACGACGTCGAGAGCGGGGAGGCTGAAAACTTCATCGGCTTCGAGGCGAGCGCCGGGGAGCGGCGGCTCGCGCCCGCCCTGAATCTGCGCGCCACCCGCCACGGCGTCGACCGCACGGGCCTGCTCGCCGCCCACGGCCTCCCGGTGCTCCCCTTCGGCGATCTCTACGACCGCCTCGAAAGGCTGCGTCCCGACGCCCGCGCCGCGCTCGAAGCCGCCGACCTGGTCGATTGGCACACGAGTTTCGGCGCCGGCGGCAAGCCGCTTCCCAACGCCCATTGGACCGCCCGCGCCGCGTTCCACTGGCGTCAGCGCTTCCCGGCGGGCGAGACGGTCGCCGTCGGCCACCGCTACCGCCCCGTCGCCGGTGTGACCTTTTTCAGCCAGCACACCCTCGACGATCCGCGGATGCGGCGGACCTATTGCATGGAGGACGACTTCCTGCGCGCCGCCCGCAATCGCCTGGCTCAAAGCCCCGGCGGCATGGTGCGGGTGATCCACTACGTGCTCACCACCGCCAACAATTGGCGCGGCCCGATCGGCGAGTTCAGGCTCGTCGTCGACAAGGGCGCGCCGGAAAATCTCGTCAGCCTCTGCCGCGACGGCATCAGGAAGACCGGCGCCACCACCTTCGAGTTCCGCGCCAGGAACTTCGTGCCCAAGGACGACCTCAAGGTGCTGATCATCGAGTCCGCGCCGCCAGGCTAGCGCGGGTCTGCTACCTCTTCCCGTCCTGCGATGCGGCGAGGCGGGCCAGCGCCTCGCGGTGGAAACGGGCCGGGTCCGCGCCGAAACAGCAGAACACGACCCGCTCGAAGCCCGCCTCGGCGCCGATCGACTCGAGCACGGTGTCGACCGCGATATGGGCGGCGCGTTCGGCCGGGAACCCGTAGATGCCCGTCGAGATGGCGGGAAAGGCGATGCTCCACAGCTCGTTTTCGGCCGCCAGCTCGAGGCTCGAGCGGTAGCAGTTCGCCAGCAATTGGTCCTCGCCCCGCTCGCCGCCGCTCCAGACCGGCCCCACCGTGTGGATAACGTGCGCCGCGGGCAGCCGGTGGCCGCGCGTGATCTTGGCCTCGCCCGTCGCGCAGCCGCCGAGCGCGCGGCATTCCTCGAGCAGGTCGGGTCCCGCCGCGCGGTGGATCGCGCCGTCGACGCCGCCGCCGCCGAGCAAACTCTCGTTCGCCGCGTTGACGATGGCGTCCAATGCGAGCGTCGTGATGTCGGCCTCGACGATGTCGATGCGCTGCGGCATGGCGCGGAGTTTATCACGTGACCTCACGGGCGGGGATTGCTAGAAATGTGATATTATAACTTTGAATCCGTTCGCCCCCGGAGCCGCGATGGCGAAAGCCCGCTTCCCCACCCCCAATCACGACCACGAGGCCTGCATCGCGCGCAGCCTGGCCCGCGCCGAGACCGCCTACCGCAAGGCCGGCGGGCGGCTAACGGAGCTGCGCGAGCGGGTGCTGCGCGAGCTCGCCGCGGGCCATGAGGCGCTGGGCGCCTACGACATCATTCAGCGGCTTGCCGCCGAGGGGCGCCGCGTCGCGCCGATCTCGGTCTACCGGGTGCTCGAAAGCCTGCTCGAGATCGGGCTGATCCACCGCATCGAAAGCCGCAACGCATTCGTCGCCTGCCACGCGCCGCACGCCGCCCGCGAGCCGACCCTGTTCCTGGTCTGCGAGGCCTGCGGCAGCGTCGCCGAAGGCGGCACGGCCGAGCTCGGCGAGGCCGTGCTGAACGCCGCGAGGACCGCCAAGTTCAAGCTGGACGACATGGTGCTGGAGACCACCGGCCTGTGCGAGCATTGCGCGCAGACCGGCTCGCCCGGGGAAGGCGCCCGTGGCATTGGATAGCGCCGCGGCCAAGGTGCTGCTCGGCGCCCGCGGGGTCTCGCTTTCCCGCGGCGGGCGCACCCTGCTCGACGCCATCGACATCGAGCTCCACGCCGGCGAGGTGGTGACGCTGATCGGCCCCAACGGCGCCGGCAAGACGACGCTGGTGCGGGTGCTGCTGGGGCTGGTGCCGCCGGACCAGGGCGAGGTGCGCCGGACGCCCGGCCTGCGCATCGGCTATCTGCCGCAGCACTTCCAGCGCGACGCCACCGTGCCCTTGACGGTGCGCCGCTTCCTCACCCTCTCGATGCCCGCGGGCGAGGACGAGATCGCCGCCGTGCTCGCCGAGGTCGGCGCCGAAAAGCTCACCGATGCCCAGGTCTCCGACCTTTCCGGCGGCGAGTTCCAGCGCGTGGCGCTGGCCCGCACCCTGATCGGCAATCCGGCGCTTCTGGTGCTGGACGAGCCGGTGCAGAACGTCGATTACGCCGGCGAGGCCGCGCTCTACCGCCTGATAGGCGAGATCCGCACCAAGCGGGGTTGCGGCATTCTGCTGGTCAGCCACGACCTTCACGTGGTGCTCGGCGAGAGCGACCGCGTGATCTGCATCAACACCCACGTTTGTTGCTCTGGCGTGCCCGAATCGGTCGCCAAGCATCCCGAATATATCAGCCTGTTCGGCCGGGGCGCCGCCGACGCCTACGCCATTTATGCCCATGACCACGACCATTCGCACGGGCTTTCGGGCGACGTGCGGCACGACCACCACCACCACCGCGACGAGCGGACGGGCTGAGACCGGTTGGCGGCGATGTTCGATGATTTCGTCATAAGGGCGGTCGTCGCCGGCATCGGCATCGCCGCGGTGAGCGCGCCGCTGGGATGCTTCATCGTCTGGCGTCGCATGGCCTATTTCGGCTCGACCATCGCCCATAGCGGCCTGCTCGGCGTGGCGCTCGGTCTGCTGCTTTCAATTAATCTCACCGTCGGCGTGGTGATGGTGTCGCTGGCCCTCGCCGGCCTCCTCGTCGGTCTGCAGCGCCAGCGCCTGCTCCCCACCGATACCCTGCTCGGCATTCTCGCCCACGTGGCGCTCGCCGCCGGTCTGATCGCCGCGAGCCAGGTCTCGGGCGGCCGCCTCGACCTGATGGGTTATCTGTTCGGCGACATCCTGGCCGTCACCGGCAACGACCTGGTCTGGATCTACGGCGCCGGCGCGGCCATCCTCGGCGTCACCTTGTGGATCTGGCGCCCGCTGCTGGCGCTTAGCCTGCACGAGGAGCTGGCCCAGGCGGAGGGCGTCAACACCCGCCTCGTCGGCGGCCTCTTCATGGTCCTGCTGGCGCTGACGGTGGCGATCGCCATGAAGCTCGTCGGCATCCTCCTGATCGCCTCGCTGCTCGTTATTCCCGCAGCCGCCGCGCGTCCCTTCGCCAGGACGCCGGAACAGATGGCGGTGTTGGCCGGGCTTGCCGCGGTCGCCGCGGTGGCGATGGGGATCGGCGCCTCGCTCGCCGCCGACACGCCGGCCGGCCCCTCGATCGTGATGGCGCTGGCGGTGCTGTTCGCGCTCTCCCTGCTGCGGGCGTTCCGTCCCCTGGGCGGGTGAGGCGCGGCCCAACTGGCCAGGCTCCGGGAAAGTGCGCTATCAAGGGGCGGATTACCGCCGCGCTGCCGGCACGCCCGCCGGCGCGCGCGGATGACAGCGCCTCAAGGCATGGATGGAATGGAGATCAAGCGGCGTAGCTCGGTCGCGGTCGAGGTGGGCGGCGTCACCGTCGGTGGCGGCGCGCCGGTCGTCGTGCAGTCGATGACCAACACCGATACGGCCGACGTCAAGGCGACGGCCGATCAGGTGGCCCAACTCGCCCGCGCCGGCTCCGAGCTGGTTCGCGTCACGGTCGATCGGGCCGAAGCCGCCGCCGCCGTCCCCAAGATCCGCGAGCGGCTGCTCGGCCAAGGCGTCGAGGTGCCGCTGATCGGCGATTTTCACTATATCGGCCACAAGCTCCTCGCCGAGCATCCCGCCTGCGCCGAGGCGCTAGACAAATACCGCGTCAACCCGGGCAATGTGGGTTTCGGCGAAAAGCGCGATACGCGCTTCGCCCAGATCGTCGAGATCGCGCTCCGCCATGGCAAGCCGCTGCGGATCGGCGTCAATTGGGGCAGCCTGGATCAGGACCTGCTGACCCGCCTGATGGACGAGAACGCCAAGTCGAAGGCGCCGCTCGACGCGCGCGCGGTGCTCCAGGAGGCCATGGTCCGCTCGGCGATGATGAGCGCCGCGCTCGCCAACAAGCTGGGCCTCGGCGACGACAGGATCATCCTCTCCGCCAAGGTGAGCGCGGTCCAGGACCTGATCCGGGTCTACCGCGCACTGGCCGAGCGCTCGGTCAACGCGCTGCATCTGGGCCTCACCGAGGCCGGCATGGGCTCCAAGGGGGTCGTCGCCTCGAGCGCCGCGCTCGCCGTGCTGCTGCAGGAGGGGATCGGCGACACCATCCGGATTTCCTTGACGCCCGAGCCCGGCGGCGACCGCGCTAACGAGGTTCGCGTCGCCCAGGAGCTGCTGCAGACCATGGGGCTGCGCGCCTTCACGCCGGTGGTCGCGGCCTGTCCGGGCTGCGGGCGCACCACCAGCTCGCTGTTCCAGGAGCTCGCCCGCGACATCCAGGATCACATCCGCGAGGCCATGCCCGAATGGCGCAGCCGCTATCCGGGCGTCGAGACGCTGACCGTGGCCGTCATGGGCTGCATCGTCAACGGCCCGGGCGAGAGCAAGCACGCCGACATCGGCATCTCGCTGCCGGGAACCGGCGAGACGCCGGCCGCGCCCGTCTTCATCGACGGGGTGAAGGCCGCGACGCTGCGCGGTCCCGCCATCGCCGCGGATTTCAAGGTGATGGTCGCCGATTACATCGAGCGCCGGTTCGGCCGGTCCTGAAGGCGCCAGAGCCTTCCCTCTTCATATGGAATCAATTCTGTTTCGCGATTGGCGCGTGCGATCCGGCGTTGAAACGGGCGAAGGGCGATGCCGGCGCATCGCTCGAGACCGGTTCGGCGCCGGGCGCCCGCCAATCGCAAACCCATGCGGGACGGGCGCATTTGCGCCATGAACGGCGCAAAGCCCCTCGGCCGTATGCCCGATACGCCCTTCGTGCCTTTGCTTGATCCTGGCGCAAATGCGCGCAGTCAGAATGGTTCCATATGAAGAGGAAAGGCGCTAGTGCGCCCGCCGCGCCGCGAACCGGGCGGCGTCGGCGAGCGTCGCGGCGTCCTCCCCGAAGGGCGCGAGCGCCGCGATCGCCTTCTTTTCCAGCGCCGCCAGCCGCGCGCGCGCCGCGTCGGCGCCGAGCACGGTGATCAGCGTCGCCTTGCCCATCACCTGATCCTTGCCCGTCGCCTTGCCGAGGCGCCGGGCGTCGCCCTCCAGATCGAGCAGGTCGTCGGCGAGCTGAAAGGCCGCGCCCACCGCCGCGCCATAGGCCGCGAGCGCGCGACGCTCCGCCGCCGCGGCCTCGCCCAGAATGGCGCCCGCCTCGCAGGCATAGCCGAACAGGGCGCCGGTCTTGAGCGCCTGGATGCGCGCGATCTCTTCCGCCGCGAGCCGTTGTCCCTCGGCGGCGAGGTCGAGCGCCTGCCCGCCCGCCATGCCGCGGCTTCCCGCCGCCTTGGCCAACCCCAATGCCAGGGCGGCGCGGATCTCGGCCTCGGCGTGGGTACGGGGCGCGGCCAGGATCTCGAAGGCGAGCGTCAAGAGCGCGTCGCCCGCCAGGATCGCCGTCGCCTCGTCGAAGGCCAAGTGCGCACTGGGCCTGCCGCGGCGCACGGCGTCGTCGTCCATCGCCGGCAAATCGTCGTGGATCAGCGAGTAGCAATGGACGCATTCGAGCGCGCAGGCGGCATCCAGCGCCGCTTCGGGCGCGACGCCGAACAGCCGCGCGCTTTCGATCAAGAGAAAGGGCCGGATGCGCTTGCCGCCGTCGAGCGCCCCATAGGCCATCGCCTCCTCGAGGCGCCGGGCGGCCGCGCCCTCCTCGCCGCGCCGCGCCAGATGGGCCTCGAGGCGCCGTTCGACCAGCTTGGCGGTCTCTTCGAGCCTGTCGCCGAACGTCGCCGACGCGCCATGGGGAGCCAGGTGAGCCTGCATGGCGCGATCCATAGCACGTTGCGGCCGACGCCAACCAGGGAGTACAAGACGCACCGATGGCCGAATCGCATCTCTGGAGCCGGCGGCGGGCCCTGCGTGCCCTCCGGCCCGAGCGCCGCCTCTGGCGCGTCGTGGTTTGTCTCGCCGCGACGGCAGTTCTCCTGCCGCTCGTCCTGATCGTGCTCTACCGCTTCGTCGATCCGCCGTTCTCGACGCTGATGGCCGGCCGCTGGCTCACCGGCAAGGGGGTGGAGCAAAGCTGGGTTCCGCTCGAAGAGATTTCCCCCCATCTCGTCACCGCGGTCGTGAGCAACGAGGACGCGCGGATCTGCGCCCATTGGGGCGTCGATTGGAGCGCCGTCGAGGAGGCGATCGACGAGGCGGAGGAAAGCGGCGGCCATCCCCGGGGCGCCAGCACCATTCCCATGCAGGTCGTCAAGAACCTGTTTCTGTGGCCGCAACGCAGCTATCTGCGCAAGGGGATCGAGATTCCGCTGGCCTATGCCGTCACCGCGTTGTGGCCGCGCCGCCGGGTGGTCGAGGTCTATCTCAACATCGCCGAATGGGCGCCCGGCGTTTTCGGCGCCGAGGCCGCCTGCCGCCACCATTTCGGCAAGAGCGCGGCGCGGATCTCGCGCCGCGAGGCGGCGCTGATGGCGGCGGCGCTCCCCAATCCCCATCTACGCCATGCCGGCCGCGCCGGTCCCAAGACGCGCCGGCTCGCCGCCCATATCGAACGGCGGATGGCCAAATCGGCGCCCTATTTCGGTTGCATAGCCGCGCGGCGGTAAGTGGCGCGGCCGATCTGGCAATCCTTGGGGATTACCAGTATAAGGGGCGCGCCCGCGCCGCGTGGCGCGGCTAATTCGTCATCAATCCGGCCGAAAACGGAGGCTTCCGGACCATGGCAGTACCCAAGCGAAAAATCTCGCGCGCCAAGCGCGGAAGCCGGCGGTCCGCCGACGCGATCAAGCGCCCGAGCTACGTCGAGGACAAGGAGAGCGGCGAGTTGCGGCGTCCCCACCACATCGATCTCAAGACCGGGATGTATCGCGGCAAGCAGATTCTGGAGCCGAAGGAAGAGTTCTAGGGGGCTATCGGGGGCTTGGGGTCGCCCCGCCGGGTGTCGCGGATAGCGCGCCGGCGCGGATCGCTTGTGGAGGATGCCATGCTTCTGAGCCTGCCCTGGCTGCTGCTTGCCGTCATCGGCTACAACGCCGTCGTCTTCGCCGGCGGACCGCCGCTCGACGCGCCTCTCGCCGAGATCGCCATGCCGTCGGGCGCCCTTTGGGTGATCACCCTTTCCGACGCCTTGATCGCCGGCACCCTATTGCTGCTGTTCCTCGAGATCCTCAAGGCCACCCAGACCAGCGGACACTCGCTCGTCGACCACGCCCTCTCGACACTGGTCTTCATCGGCTGCCTGATCGAATTTCTGGTGGTTCCCGAGGCGGCGACGTCGCTGTTCTTCGTTATCACATTGGTGACGCTGATCGACGTAATCGCTGGCTTTTCCGTCACCATCCGCGCCGCCCGCCGCGATTTCGCGGTCGGCCCGGGCGTCCACTGAGGCCCTTGGCCTTCTAGACTTCGAGGATTCGGCGAGGTTCCCGCCACGGTCCGGCCAGGCGCGTGGGCACCGGCTCGCCGTAACGCGTGCTCGCCGCTTGCCGTAACGCCCGCCGGGCGCGCCGCCTTTGGGCGATATCGTCATATTGAAGCGCGAGCTGCGCCAGAAAGGCGGCCAAGGGGCGGTGATGAAGCCGGCGCGCACGGGGCTGGGCCGGCAAC
>CAYVYD010000002.1:20575-33934 GCA_964454415.1 uncultured Hyphomicrobiaceae bacterium
GGAAGAGATCATCACATCGCAGTTCAGCTTGCTCGGCAGCGAACGGACCGCGATTGCGCGTGCTACGGGCCGATCGGGAGATGAGTGCGTTGAATCCTACCGCGGTTCGCGAGGCGCGCGACGGCGAGCCTCGAAATGAACCCCCCGATCCCCCGGCGGCTGCCGCCCCGCGGCAATCCGAGGGCTATCATGCGAGCCTGCCGGCATCGGAAGGCGCCGGTTCGCCCGCTCCGCAAGCCGCCTTCGATTTCCTCGCCCCCCTGAATGCGGCCCGCGAGGCCGCCTATCACTGGGACATCCAGCCCGACGCGATGGTCTGGTCGCCCAACACCGCCACGGTGATCCCGATTGCCGATCTCGGCGTGATTCGCAAAGGCGCGGCCTTCAACATGCTGATCGACGCCGACCATGCCGAACGCCGCTATCGGGCGATTGCCGGCTCGAGCGCCTGCGATGAAGGGGAGGGCGTCCGCTACCGGGTCCAATACCGCCTGAAGCCCCAGGGGCGCCGTCAGGCGGCCTCGCTGTGGATCGAGGAGGAGGGACGCTGGTACGCCGGTCCGGCCGGCGAGCCTCAACGCGCCGGCGGCGTGCTGCGCGTCATCGACGACCGCTTCGAGGAAGACGAGAGGCTGCGGTTTCTGAGCCATCACGACGATCTGACCGGGCACATCAACCGCACCCGCCTGACCGAGGAGCTCGACGCCTTGCTCCAGTCGGTCGACGCGACCCAGTCGGGCGGCGCCTTTCTGATGGCCAGCGTCAACAATCTGTCCCACATCAACACGACCTACGGCGTCGGCATCGGCGACGAGGTCATCTCCATCGTCGGCCGCCGGATGGAGACCTGCCTTCGCCAGCGCGACAGAATAGGCCGCTACGGCTCCAACAAATTCGGCATTCTGCTCACCAGCTGCACCGCCGAAGAGCTCGTCGTGATCGCGAGCCGGCTGCTCAAGTCAGTCCGCGGCTCGATCATCGAGACCTCCGCGGGGGCGCTGTCGACCAATGTCTGCCTCGGCGCGGTGCTGATCCCGCTGCAGGCCAAGACCGTGCAACACGCCTTCAACTGTTCGCTCGAAGCGCTCGATTGGGCCCGCGCCCAGCGCGCCAGCGGCTTTGCCGTGTTCAAGCCCTCCCAGGCGCGGGAGAACCAGCGTCAGCGCAACAGGACCATAGCCGACGATATTTTGCGGTCGCTTAAGGAAGACCGCATATGCATGTCGCTGCAGCCGGTGGTGCGCATGACCGACCGTAGGCCGGCCTTTCACGAATGCCTGCTGTGCATGAGGAAACCGGACGGCGGCGTCATCACCGCCAACGACTTCGTTCCCGTCGCCGAGGAGCTCGGTCTCGTCCAACAGCTCGACCGGCGCGCGCTCGAGCTCGCCATCGCCTATCTCAAGGCGGTGCCCGACATCACGCTCTCGCTCAACGTCTCGGCCCAGACCACCGCCGGCACCGAATGGCTGACCAGGCTGTGCAGGCTGACCGCCAATCAGCGCGCGCTCAACGAGCGGCTGATCGTCGAAATCACCGAGACCGCGGCGCTGCACGAAATCGACGAGAGCATCAACTTCGTCGACGGATTGAAACATCTCGGCTGCCGCGTGGCGATCGACGATTTCGGCGCCGGCTATTCCAACTTCAAGAATTTGCGGATGCTGGACATCGACATCATCAAGATCGACGGATCCTTCGTGAAGAACATCGCCGAGAGCCCGGACGATCAGGTCTTCGTGCGCATGCTGGTGGATCTCGCCAATATATTCGGCATGGAGGCGGTCGCCGAATGGGTCGGCGACGAGGCGACGGCGGCCTTTTTGCAAAAGGCGGGCGTTACCTACATGCAGGGCTACCTGTTCGGCGAGCCGCAAATGGTAAAGCCCGCGGGCGCCACGCCGCCGCCGGCGGGTTGAGCGCCGAACGCTTGGGCCCGGCCGGGCTTAGCGCCGCGACAGTTTCTCGAGCTTGGTTTGCATGTCGCTCAGTTGCTCCCTGAGCGAGGCGAGTTCGTCGTCCTGAACGGGCTCTTCGGCCTCCGCCGCGGCGGTCTCCTCGCGGGCGGACGCCGTCCGCCGCTCCTCGCCGCCGCCTGCCTTCTCGGTCGCGGCGAAGGGATTGAACATCCCCATCGCCTTGTCGAACATCGCCAGATTCTGCCGGGTCTGCGCCTGGAGGGCGTCGAGCGCGACCGTGCTCAAGGAATTGGCGAGCTGCTTGCGGTAGCGGTCCTGTTGGCGCGTCAGCGTGCTGAGGCTGTATTCGAGATAGCTCGGCACCAGTTTCTCGATGCTGTCGCCGTAGAACCGGATCAATTGGCGCAGGAAGGGGATCGGCAGCAGGTTCTGCCCCCGGCCCTCCTGCTCGACGATGATCTGGGTCAGCACCGCGTGGGTCAGGTCCTCGCCGGTCTTGGCGTCGTAAACCACGAAATCCCGCTCCGAGCGCACCATCTGGGCGAGATCGTCGAGCGTCACGTAAGTGCTGGTGTCGGTGTTGTAGAGCCGCCGGTTCGCGTACTTCTTGATGGTGACCGGCTCGGCTTCAGATTTGGCGTCCTTGGCCACGGCAATCAGGTTCTTTCAGACACTGGCATTGAGCCAATTGATCAACAGGCGCGAAATTTATTTCGCAGCGCGATATAAATACCATATCTATTGTGCAGGGCACCAGAGCCATTCGGCGGTCGCCGGTCCGGCGGGCCGCGTCTCAAGAAGAGCGCACGGCGCGGTTGCGGTCCCGGCAGAGAGGGGCGCGTCTCGGCGCGTCCGCCCACTCGGTCAAGCGATTGGAGTTCGGTCACGCGATTGGAGGTTGAGTGATGGGTGATAAAGAGACGATTGTCATTGCCGGGGCGGCGCGCACGCCCGTCGGCTCCTTCAACGGAACGCTGAGCAGCCTGCCCGCTCACGAGCTGGGCCAGACCGCGATCCGCGCCGCGCTCGAGCGTGCAAAGGTCGAGGCGGGCGAGGTGGACGAGGTGGTTCTGGGGCAGATCCTCACCGCCGGCGAGGGGCAGAACCCCGCCCGCCAGGCTTCCATCGGCGCCGGCATCCCGGTCGAATCCCCCGCCTGGGGCATGAATCAGCTATGCGGGTCCGGCCTGCGCGCGGTGGCGCTCGGCGCCCAGCAGATCGCGCTCGGCTCCTCCGACGTCGTCGTCGCCGGCGGTCAGGAGAGCATGAGCCAAGCGCCCCACTGCGCCAATCTGCGCCAGGGCAAGAAGATGGGCCCGCTCGAGCTCATCGACACCATGATGAAGGACGGGCTGATGGACGCCTTCAACGGCTATCATATGGGCAACACGGCCGAGAACGTCGCGCGCCAATGGCAGATCACCCGCGAGGAGCAGGACCGCTTCGCCGTGGCCTCGCAGAACAAGGCCGAGGCGGCCAAGACGTCCGGCCGTTTCAAGGACGAGATCACGCCCGTCACCATCAAGACGCGCAAGGGCGAGACGGTGGTGGATGAGGACGAATACATCCGCGAGGGCGTCACGCTCGAGGACATCGCGGGCATGCGGCCCGCCTTCGACAAGCAAGGCACGGTGACGGCCGGCAACGCCAGCGGCATCAATGACGGCGCCGCCGCGCTGGTGCTGATGACGGCGGCGGCGGCTGAGAAGCGGGGCGTCACGCCCCTGGCGCGGATCGTCTCCTGGGCCCATGCCGGCGTCGATCCCGCGATCATGGGGACGGGACCCATCCCGGCCTCGCGCGGCGCGCTCGAAAAGGCCGGCTGGGGCATCGGCGATCTCGATCTGATCGAGGCCAACGAGGCCTTCGCGGCGCAGGCCTGCGCCGTCAACAAGGACCTCGGCTGGGACGTGGACAAGGTCAACGTCAATGGCGGCGCCATCGCCATCGGCCATCCCATCGGCGCCTCGGGCGCGCGGGTGCTGGTGACCCTGCTCTACGAGATGCGGAAGCGCGACGCCAAGAAGGGCCTGGCGACGCTCTGCATCGGCGGCGGCATGGGCATCGCCATGTGCGTGGCGCGCGATTAGGCGAAGCCGGCCGCAAGCGCGGCGGATTGTCACGCGCCAAAAGTGCATCTGTCCCGCACAGGACGCTTGATTAGACTTAGGTTTTAGGACGAAAGAGGGAGCGGGGGGGACAGAGTCGATGACGCGGGTTGCGGTTGTTACCGGAGGCACGCGGGGCATCGGGGCGGCGATTTCGCTCGCCCTGAAGGGGGCCGGCTACCAGGTTGCCGCCAATTACGGCGGCAACGACGAAGCCGCCAAGGCCTTCCACGATGCCAACGCGATTCCGGTCTACAAATGGGACGTGGGCGAGTTCGAAGCCTGCAAGGGCGGACTGGCCGAGGTCGAGAAGGACCTCGGTCCCGTCGACGTGCTGGTCAACAACGCCGGCATCACCCGCGACGCCATGCTGCACAAGATGGACTACGATATGTGGATCGACGTGATCCGCACCAATCTGGACTCGCTTTATTGCATGACCCGGCCTCTCATCGAGGGCATGCGCGAGCGCGGTTTCGGCCGGATCATCAACATCTCCTCCATCAACGGCCAGAAGGGCCAGATGGGCCAGGCCAACTACTCCGCCTCCAAGGCGGGCGTCATCGGCTTCACCAAGGCCTTGGCGCGGGAGACGGCGCGCAAGGGCATCACCGTGAACGCCGTCGCGCCCGGCTACGTCAACACCGACATGGTGGCGGCGGTGCCCCAGGAGGTGCTCGAGAAGGCGATCATCTCGCAGATTCCGGTAGGGCGTCTGGGCGAATGCAGCGAGATCGCCCGCTGCGTCCTGTTCCTCGCCTCCGACGACGCCGCCTTCATCACCGGCTCGACGCTCACCGTCAATGGCGGCCACTACATAACCTGAACCTGAAGTTCACTCCCCGCCGGGCCGCCAGCCGGCCGGCGCCAGATCGAATCCGGCAAACTCGAAGGCGGGCGCCACCGTGCAGCCCACCAGGCTCCACTCGCCGAGGCTCCTCGCGCTCTGCCAGGCGCCGCGCGGCACCACCGCCTGGGGACGCTCGCCCGCCTCCAACGCCGGTCCCAGCAGCAGCGCGCCGGGCGCGCCGCCTTCCTCCGATATCGCCAATTCGAGCGGCGCCCCGGCATACCAGTGCCACAGCTCGGCCGCGTCGGCCCGGTGCCAGCGCGCGGCCTCGCCCGCGGCCAGCAGAAAATAGATGGCGCTCGAATCGGCCCGTCCCCTGCGGCCTTCGGCGTCGCGGAAGGTCTCGCGGTAGTGGCCGCCTTCGGGATGGGGCGAGAGATCGAGCAGGGCGATGACCTGATCGGCGCTGAGGCCGGCTGCCGGCGGCTCCGCCTCCGCCATGCTCAGGCCTGGTCCTTGCGGCGCCTGATCTCGGCGAAGACCTGCCAGTCGGGCGCGTCCTCCAGGCCGAGCCGGGCACGGATGTCGGCGCTCTCGGGCCGCAGGAAGGGGTTGGTCTCGAGCTCGCGGCCGATCGTCGTCGGCAGCGTCGGGCGGCCCTCCTCGCGCAGCGCCTCGATCTCCTTGAAGCGGGCCTGGAGGGCGGCGTTCTCCGGCTCGATGGTGAGCGCGAACTTGGCGTTGGAGAGCGTGTATTCGTGGCCGCAATAGATCGCCGTTTCCGGCGGCAGCGCGCGCAGCTTGTCGAGCGCCCGCCACATCATCTCGGGCGTGCCCTCGAACACCCGCCCGCAGCCCAGCGCGAACAGCGTGTCGCCGACGAAGGCGACCTTGGCGGCGGGGAAATGATAGGCGATGTGGCCGCTGGTGTGGCCGCCGACGCCGATCACGCGGGCCTCGAAGGAGCCGAGCTCGTAGGCGTCGCCGTCGGCGAGGCGGACGTCGATGCCGGGCACCTTGTCGGCCTCCGCCTTGGGCCCGGCGATGGTGCATCCGGTCTGCGCCTTCAGCTCTTCGTTGCCGCCGGTGTGGTCGTAATGGTGATGGGTGACCAGGATATGGGTGAGCGGCCAGCCCTTTTGGCCGAGCGCATTCTTGACGGCGTCCGCCTCGGGCGCGTCAATGGAGGCCGTCACGCCCGCCGACGCGTCATGAATGAGAACCCCGTAATTGTCGCTCAAACAGGGAAACTGATGAATTTCCAGCTTTGCCATGCTCGCCACCTCGCTCTCCCTCCGGGCGTCAGTAATCCCGTGCCAAGCTACCATCGCACCGGCCGTGTGCAAATCTACGACCGATTTCCACGGCGCAAGGTACACTAGCGGCCATGCAAATCGACGTCATCGATCTGCGCGAGTTCTACTCGCGGCCGCTCGGCGCCGTCGCCCGCCGCCTGGTCGGCGCCCGCATCCGCGAACGCTGGGGCAACGTCTCCGGCATGAGCGTCTTCGGGCTGGGCTACACGACGCCCTATCTCGGCATTTTCCGCGGCGAGGCCGAGCGCATGGGCGCGCTGATGCCGGCCGGCCAAGGGGTCATCACCTGGCCGGAGATGGGGCCGATGCAGACCGCGCTGGTCGACGATCAGGCGTTGCCGCTGCCCGACGCCAGCGCCGACCGCCTGCTGATCGTCCACGGTCTGGAGTCCTCCGACAGCATCCGCGTGCTGCTGCGCGAGGCCTGGCGGGTGCTGAGCCCGGACGGGCGGCTGCTGCTGGTGGTCCCCAACCGGCGCAGCATCTGGTCGTTCTTCGAGCACACGCCCTTCGGCCACGGCCGGCCCTTCAGCCGCGGCCAGCTCACCCATTTGCTGCGCGATGCGATGTTCACGCCGCTGGAGTGGGACCAGGCGCTGTTCCTGCTTCCCATCAACTGGCAGCTCGGGCTCAAATGGGCCAATGCGTGGGAGCGCATCGGCTCGCTCCTGTGGCCGGCCTTTCCCGGCGTCATCCTGGTGGAGGCGGGCAAGCAGATTTACGCCGCGGCGCCTTCTTACGGATTGGAGACCGTGCGCGGACGCCTCAGTCCCGTGCCGGCCGGCTTCGCGCTGCCGCGCCGGGGGAGGAACCCTCGCGGGTGAGCAGAAATACCGCCTGCTCGGCGAGCAGGTTCTGCAGGAACAGCGGCGCGAAGTTGAGCCGCGTGCCGTAGGCGTTGAGCGCCAGCGAGCGCTCGACCGTGGCGTGGACGTCCTCGCACAGGCGCAGGAAATCCTTGATCGTGCAGAAATGGATGTTGGGCGTGTCGTACCACTTGTAAGGCAGGTTCGAGGTCACCGGCATCTGGCCCCCCAGCATGATCTGGCCGCGGATCAGCCAATGGCCGAAATTCGGAAACGACACGATCACGTGACGGGCGATGCGCAACAGCTCTTCGAGCACGTGGCGCGGCCTGTAGGTCGCCTGGATGGTCTGGCTCAGAATCGCGAAGTCGAAGGCGTTGTCGGGGTAATTGACCAGATCGCTGTCGGCGTCGCCCTGGATCACCGACAGCCCGTGGGCGACGCATCGGTTGACGCCGGCCTGGCTCAACTCGATGCCGCGCGCGTCCACCTCGCGGGTCTCGGCGAGGATCTTCAGCAGCGCGCCGTCGCCGCATCCCACGTCGATCACGCGCGAGCCGCGGTCCACCATCTCGGCGATCAGCAGCAGATCGACGCGTGACGTCGAGGCCTTGTTGGATTGCGCGTCCATCGCTCGTGTCCCGCCCGCCGCTAGCCGGCGGCGCCGCCGTCCGGGGCCGCTTCGAGGCCGCGCTTCAGCGCCGCCGCGCCGAGGAAGCCGGTGATCGTCCGGTCGAGCTCGGGCTCCTCCAGCAGGAACGCGTCGTGCCCCTTCTCGGAGATGATCTCGACGAAGCTGACATTGGCGGCGACCGCGTTCAACGCCTGCACGATGTCGCGGCTCTCCTCGGTCGGGAACAGCCAGTCGCTGCTGAACGATACCAGGCAATAGCGGGTCTTGGTGTCGCGGAACGCATCGGCGAGCGTGCCGTTGTAGTCGGCCGCCAGATCGAAATAGTCCATGGCGCGGGTCAGATAGAGATAGCTGTTGGCGTCGAAGCGCTCGACGAAGGTCACCCCCTGGTGGCGCAGATAGCTCTCCACCTGGAAATCGGCGTCGAAGCCGAAGGTCACGGCCTCGCGGTTCTGCAGGTTGCGTCCGAATTTATGCTGCAGCGCCTCGTCCGAGAGATAGGTGATGTGGGCGGCCATCCGCGCAACGGCGAGCCCCTTGTGCGGGTTCTTGCCCTTTTCCAGATAGCGCCCGCCGCACCAGTCGGGATCGGCCATCACCGCCTGGCGGCCGACCTCGTGGAAGGCGATGTTCTGCGAGGTGTGGCGCGCCGAGCAGGCGATCGGGATCGCAGTGAACACGCGGTCCTTGTGGTTCGCCGCCCATTGCAGCACCTGCATGCCGCCCATCGAGCCGCCGATGACGCAGAACAGGTCCGGGATCTCCAGATGGTCGAGCAGGCGCGCCTGCGCCCGCACCATGTCGGCGATGGTGATCACCGGGAAGTCGAGGCCGTAGGGCTTGCCAGTCTTGGAGTTGGTCGAGCCGGGACCGGTCGAGCCCATGCAGCCGCCGATGACGTTGGCGCAGATGACGTGATAGCGGTCGGTGTCGACCGGCTTGCCGGGCCCCACCATGCGCGTCCACCAGCCGGGCTTTCCGGTGATCGGATGCTCGTTGGCGACGTGCTGGTCGCCGGTCAGCGCGTGGCAGACCAGAACCACGTTGGACTTGTCGTCGTTCAGCCCGCCATAGGTCTGATAGGCGATGGTGTAGGGCGCCAGGCGCTCGCCGCTGTCGAGTATCAGCGGGTCGTCCTCGCCGAAATGCACCACCTCGCTCTGCGGCGTCACCGCTTGAGCCAGGCGATTTCGGGACCGTGTCGCAGAATCTTTCAGCAAGGTCTTAACTCGTGACCCTTTCAACCCGCGAGCCGCTTGCTCGCCGTTTCGGGGCGTCGGGGCCGCATCGGCGCCGTGCGCGGGCTGGCGCGGCATCGCGTCCCGGGACCCCAGCTTAGCTAGAAGGTCACTGTGAAAAGTCAATCTTTTCTTTGATTTTGCCAAGGCGCGGCCCTATCTATGGGCGCCCCCGTCATCCGCAATCCTTGGAGCTTCGTGCCGTGCGAGCCCGCGAACGGCGGGGGGTGAGGAGTTGAGCGATGAGCGGCCAATCGGGCCCGGTGCCGCGGCCGGGAGTTCTCGATATCGAGCCCTACCAGCCGGGCAGGAGCAGCGTCGGCGGCGGACCGGTGATCAAGCTTTCGTCGAACGAGACGCCCTTGGGTCCGAGCCCCGCGGCGCTCGATGCCTATCACGCGGCGGCAAGCGCGCTCGAGCGCTATCCCGACCGCGGCGCCACCGCGCTGCGCGAAGCGGTCGCCGGCCAATATGGCCTCGACCCCGACCGCATCGTCTGCGGCGCCGGCTCCGACGAGTTGCTGGGCCTGCTGGCCCAGGCCTATCTCGGCGAGGGCGACGAGGCGATCCACACCGAGCACGGTTTCCTGATCTACAAGATCGTCATCCAGGCCGTGGGCGCCCGCCCCATCGTGGCGTCCGAGCGCGATTGCCGCGCCGATGTGGGGGAGATCCTCGCCAAGGTCTCCGACCGCACCAAATGCGTCTTTCTCGCCAACCCCAACAACCCGACCGGCACTTACTTGCCTTATGACGAGATCCAGCGCCTGCGCCGCGAGCTGCCGGCTTCGGCGCTGCTGGTGCTGGACGCGGCCTATGCCGAATACGTCCGCCGCAACGACTACGAGGCGGGCCTCGAGCTCGTCGCCACCAACGGCAACGTCGTCATGACCCGCACCCTCTCCAAGATCTACGGCCTCGCGGGCCTGCGCATCGGCTGGGCCTATTGCCCCGACGCCATCGCCGACGCCTTGAACCGGATCCGCGGCCCCTTCAACGTGTCGGGCCCGGCGATCGCCGCCGGAGTCGCCGCCATCAACGACACCGGGCATAAGGACCGCGCCGTCGCCCTCAACGAGGACCAGCTCCCATGGCTCGCGGGCGAGCTCGAGGCGCTTGGGCTCCAGGTGACGCCGAGCGTCGCCAATTTTCTGCTGATCCACTTTCCCGGCGGGTCCGGCAAGGGTGCCGCCGCGGCCGACGCCTTCCTCACCGAGCGCGCCATCCTGCTGCGCCGCGTCGACAATTACGGCTTCCCCAACGCCTTGCGCATGACGGTGGGGACGCACGATCAAAACCGCGCCGTGGTGGCGGCGCTGGGCGAGTTTCTCAAGGGCTGATCCGGGGGATGCTATGACCAAGCCGCTGTTCAAGCGCATCGCCGTGGTCGGTCTGGGGCTGATCGGCGCCTCCTTCGCGCTCAATGTGCGCCACCGGAACCTGGCCGGCGAGGTGGTAGGCTTCGACGCCTCCGCCGACGTGCGCAAGCGGGCGCGCCCGCTCGCTCTCGTCGACCGCCTGGCCCGCACCGCCCGGCAAGCGGTGGAGGGCGCCGATCTCGTCATCATCTGCGTGCCGGTGGGCGTCATGGGCGAGGTCGCCAAGGCGATCGCCCCCCATCTCGAGCCCGGCGCCATCGTTACCGACGTGGGCTCGGTCAAGGGCCGGGTGATCGAGGACGTCGCGCCCCACATTCCGGCCGGCGTCTCGCTGGTGCCGGGCCACCCCATCGCCGGCACCGAGCGCTCCGGCCCCGAGGCCGCGACGCCGGATCTGTTCGAGGGGCGATGGTGCATCCTCACCCCCGCGGGTGGTTGCGGCGACGCCGGCGTGGCGCGCGTCAAGGCGCTCTGGGAAGGGCTCGGCTCCGGCGTCGAGATCATGTCGCCCGGGCATCACGATCTGGTGCTCGCGATCACCTCCCACGTGCCCCATCTCATCGCCTACAACATCGTCGGCACCGCCGCGGACCTCGAGACCGTCACCCAGTCGGAGGTGATCAAGTACTCCGCCGGCGGTTTCCGCGATTTCACCCGCATCGCCTCATCCGACCCCACCATGTGGCGCGACATCTTCCTCACCAACAAGGAGGCGGTGCTCGAGATGCTGGCCCGCTTCTCCGAGGACCTCTCCGCCCTGCAGCGGGCGATCCGCTGGGATGACGGCGAGGGCCTGTTCGATCTCTTCACCCGCACCCGCGCCATCCGCCGCAAGATCATCGACGCCGGCCAGGACGAGGACGCGCCCGATTTCGGCCGCTTCCACGGCGAGCTCGGAGAGGCACTGCAGCGGGAGCTTCTCTCCGCCAGCAGGACGGCCGAGGGCTTCGACGAG
Source organism: uncultured Hyphomicrobiaceae bacterium (assembly GCA_964454415.1). GTDB lineage: Bacteria > Pseudomonadota > Alphaproteobacteria > Rhizobiales > Methyloligellaceae > JAJFHN01. The sequence goes on from CAYVYD010000002.1 coordinate 31,721, forward strand.
CTCCGCGTCGCCTTCGACGACGCGGTCAAGCGCGGTATCATCGAGATGAACGAGCGGGAGCGCTCCCAGCGGAGCGAAGCGCCCAAGCCGGCCGCCAAGGCCAAGGCGAAACCCCTCAAGTCCAAGGCGAAATAGCCGGTCCCTCGCCATGCGACCGCCGTCCCTGCCAGCCGTCCTCCCTTCGGCGCCGCCATGGACGCGGCGAAGGCCGCGTGCCCATGGCTGAGCCCTCCAAGGCGGGGCCGCAGGCGGCCGAGCACTGGGTGTTCGGCTACGGCTCGCTGATGTGGCGGCCGCATTTTCGCTATCTGGAGGTGGAGCGGGCGCACCTCGTCGGCGCCCACCGCGCGCTCTGCGTCGCCTCGGTGGTGCACCGCGGCTCGCGCGCCCGGCCGGGCCTCGTCTTGGGCCTCGACGTCGGCGGGCGCTGCGAGGGGCTGGCCTTCCGCCTCGCCCCCGCCGACGCCCGCCAGGTGCGGGGCGAGCTCAAGAAGCGCGAGCAGGTGACGCTGGTCTATCACGAGGCGATGCGGCGGGTGGAGCTGATGGACGGGTCCGGGCGCGTGGTGCGGGCGCTCTGCTTCCTGACCGACCGCCGCCACCCCCAATATGCCGGCGGCCTGCCGCTCGACCGCCAGGCCTGGATGGTGCGGTGCGCCGTGGGCCGCTCGGGCCGCAACGCCGACTATGTGATCTCGACGCTCGAACATTTGGAGGCGACGGGGATCGGCGACGCCCGGCTCGCCCGGATCGTCAATAAATTCTGCCCCTGCCGCATTCCGCGCCCGCCCGACCTCACCAAGCACCGCTCGCGCCGCCCCCGCAGCTATGGCGCGCTCAAGCCGGTGCCGCGCCCGCTCGCGCGGCGGTCGATTCTAGGGGGAAACAGGGGCGGGAAGAACCCGACGCTCAGCCGGCCCTGGCGAGCCCTTCGCCGTGTTCGCAACGCGTGAGGTGGCGCAGCCGCAAATCGGTCTCGACCGCGTCGCGCGCCACCGGCGCGTCGGCGAGCACGTGAATGTGGATCTCGTTGGCCCCGATGCGGGCGGCGCGCTGGCGCAGATGGGCGAGGTTGAGCGAATTGGCATCTTCGACCGTTTGGCCGACCGCGAGCGCCCGGCGAACGCCGTCGTCGTCGCAATGCACCAGAATATAGTTGGCCTTTGAGATTTCGGGACAATCGACGAGCCCGAACACCGAATGCAGATAGCGCCTGCCCGAGGCGCCGTGCCAATAATGGAAGCTCTCGCCAACCTCGCCGGCGAGGCAGATCAGGGCGGGTTCGTCGCCGGGACGGCAATTATGCCGCAACAGCTCGTCCAAAGTCTTTTTTCTCAAAATTCTTTTCATCGACTGTCCTTCGGGTCCAATCCCCGGCACCGCGAAAGGTGGGAACCGCGGATCGGAATTCAAGCCTCCGCGATGGTTACGCCCACGGCCCACGGATAACGCGCGATTGCCCCGCTTGGTTCCGCATGGCCGAAAAAAACCGCCCGGCGCCTCACGAACATTTCGAGTAGCCGCAGGCGCGGCAGGTGTGGCAGCCCTCCTGGAAAACCAGCGCGGGCTGGGCGCATTTGGGGCAGTAGAGCACGCGTTTGGGCGTTTCGACGCGCGTGCTCTCGCCCTCGCCAGCGGCGGCCTCTCCGCCCTCGCCCGCCAGGCCCACCGGCTTTTCGATGAAGCCGATCTCGATCATGTGGCGCTCGATGACGCCGCCGATCGCCGCCAGCAGGCTCGGCACGTAGCGCCCGCCCATCCATTGGCCGCCCCTCGGATCGAACACCGCCTTCAGCTCCTCGACCACGAAGGAAACGTCGCCGCCGCGCCTGAACACCGCCGAAATCATCCGCGTCAGCGCCACGGTCCAGGCGTAATGCTCGAGATTCTTCGAGTTGATGAAGATCTCGAAGGGCCGCTTGCGCCCGCCCGTCGTGATGTCGTTGATGGTGACGTAGATGGCGTGGCTGGAATCCGGCCATTTGAGCTTGTAGGTGGCGCCCTCGAGCGCCTCGTGGCGCTCCAGCGGCCGCGACATGTAGACCACGTCGCCCGAGTCGCTTCTGGGATGCGGGCTCTCGAGCCGTTCGACCGGCGCGGCTTCCCCCTTGTCACCGGCCGGCTCGCCGCGCGAGAGCACCGCGCCCGTGACCGGGTTTGGCCGGTAGGTGGTGCAGCCCTTGAGCCCCAGGGCGAAGGCCTCGTCATAGACCG
>CAYVYD010000003.1:0-31602 GCA_964454415.1 uncultured Hyphomicrobiaceae bacterium
CGCGATCACCTATCTGCTGCTGTTCGCCATTTCGATAAAGCTCATTTGGGATGGCATCTCGGGATTGATCACCGCCTGATTGCGCCGTCCGGAAACGGCGTTTCGGGAGACCTGGACAGTCGGCTTACGGCGTGGCTCCGCTGTTTTCCCGTTGCGGCGACGAGCGGTTCCCGGCAGCGGCGAAGGTCACTGTCGCGGTCGCCGACGCATAGACCTGACTTTGGCCTGGTTGCCCCTGTGAGGCCGCACTCGTTATCGCGGCCATGTTGCGCCGGTTCACGGTCACGGGCCGAACATTGACGCTCACCACATTGCCGAGCGGCAAACCGAAATGGCCGGCCCAGGTCCGCGCTTCGTCCATCGCCTTGTCGATAGCGGCCAATCCCAATTCCTTCCTGATGCTCGCCAATCGGGTCGAACCGAAGCTGAGGCGATTGATCCGCTCTGCGCCTTTCTCGACAACGAGTTGGATGACGTCGTCCGGCGTTTCGAAGCCAGAGGCCCGGATGTCGATCGGTATGGTTGATCTTGGTTATGACCTGCTGGCGCAGTCCCCGCTCGGTTTGAGCGCGTATGCGGCTTGTCTGCTTTCGGGCGGTGATATTCGTGATGTCGAATCCGATCACGGAATAACCGCGCGCGATTAGCGCCGATCTCAAACCGGGCGCGCGTTCGCCCGCCAGCTTGGCCGCGTCCTCTTCCTTGTCGCTTTCATGCGACACCGTGACGGCGAATTGGACAATGTCAGCAGGCAGGGCCCGGTTGACCGTCGCCGTCGATGTCAGGCCGCTTGGACCCGGCTTCATCACCAGGGCGTGGGCCGCGGCGCTCCAAGCGCTCGACACAACGGCAAACAACAACAACATGGTAAGGCGTGGCATTCGACGCTCCTCGAACCCAAAACCCCGAGACCGTTTCCTGCCTGATGGGAGGAGGCATGATTCCGCCATAAACCGTCTGCCTTAAATTTATCCCTAGCCGTATACTTAACGGATGACGGCGCTGCCGATCCGCTAACCAGCTGAGTCTGCGCAATCGCTGATCACCGCGTTTCGTTGTATCCCTCGTTGCCTCGCGATTGCGCTTTCGCTAGCGTGTGCCGCTTTCCAGGGTCCGCATCCTCAAAGTCCATGTCCAAGAACCCTTACCTTCTCGATCTCGACAGAAACCCGGCCAACTTCCAGCAACTCACGCCGCTGAGTTTTCTGGACCGTTCGGCCCAGGTCTTTCCCGACCATACCGCCGTCATCCATGGCGGGCTGCGCTATAGCTATGCCGAATTCTACGGCCGCTGCCGGAGGCTCGCATCGGTCCTGTCGCGGGCTGGAATCGGCAAGGGCGACACCGTCTCGTTGATGCTCGCGAACACGCCGGCGATGCTCGACGCCCATTACGGCGTGCCGATGGTCGGCGCCGTTCTGCACGCGATCAACACCCGCCTCGACGCCAAGATCATCGCCTTCCAACTCGATCACGCCGAGGCCAAGGTACTGATCACGGACCGGGAGTTCTCGCCCGTCATCAAGGAGGCGCTAGAACTGGCGACGGTCAAACCGCTCGTGATCGATTACGATGATCCCGAATTCGCGCTCGATGGCGAGCGGCTCGGCGAGATCGATTACGAGTCCTGGATCGCGGAGGGTGACCCCGGATTCGTTTGGGCGCCGCCGGACGACGAGTGGGACGCCATCTCGCTCAATTACACGAGCGGTACGACCGGCAACCCGAAGGGCGTCGTCTACCATCACCGCGGCGCCCACCTCATGGGTTACGGCAACGCCCTCAGCGTCGGACTGGGTCGGCATCCGGTCTACCTTTGGACGCTGCCGATGTTCCACTGCAACGGCTGGTGCTTTCCCTGGGCCCTCTCGCTGGCCGCGGGCACCCATGTTTGTTTGCGGTGGGTGCGGGCCAAGGCGATCTACGATGCGCTCGCCGACCACAAGGTCACCCACCTGTGCGGCGCGCCGACGGTGATGGCGACCATTCTGGGAGCGGACCCCGACGAGCGCCGCGAGCTTCCCCATACCGTCCAATTCACCATTGCCGCCGCCCCGCCGCCCGAGGCCGTGCTGGCGGCGATGGCGGAGGCTGGCTTCAACGCCATCCACGTCTATGGCCTCACCGAGACCTACGGACCCGCGGTGGTGAACGAATGGAAGGCTGAGTGGGATGAGCTCGAGAGCGGAGCGCGGGCGGCGAAAAAGGCGCGTCAGGGCGTGCGCTACGCGCCCCTGGAAGGCTTGGGCGTGATCGATCCCGAGACCATGGAACCGGTACCGGCCGACGGAGAGACCATGGGCGAGGTGATGATGCGGGGCAACATCGTCATGAAGGGATATCTGAAGAACAAGACGGCGAGCGAGGATGCCTTTGCCGGCGGATGGTTCCATTCGGGCGATCTGGGGGTGATGCATCGGGACGGATACATCCAGCTCAAGGACCGCTCCAAGGACATCATCATATCCGGCGGTGAGAACATCTCGTCGATCGAGGTCGAGGACGTTCTCTACAAGCACCCGGCCGTGCAGGCCGCCGCCGTTGTCGCCAAACCCGATGATAAGTGGGGCGAGACGCCATGTGCCTTCATCGAGACGCGTCGGGGGAAATCCGTCAGCGAGGATGACATCATCGCCTATTGCCGGGACAACCTCGCGCGCTACAAGTGTCCGCGCAAGGTCGTGTTCGTCGAACTGCCCAAGACGTCGACGGGGAAAATTCAGAAGTTCAAATTGCGCGATATGGCGAAGCGGATTTGAAGCCGCGTCTCGATCGCACGGGTCGTTTTGTCAGGCTGGAGCGCTGCAAAAAAAGCCGCGGAGTCTCGTCCGCGGCTTTGTCGCCCCATACATATTGAACCTGGGGAAACCGCCTTCACGCCACCGGACTTCTGGCTCCCCGCAGCCGCGTTATCTCGTCCTTGAGTCGAAGCTTTTCGCGTTTCAGCTTCGTGATTTGGAGTGAATCGGCATGGGGACGAGCCAGTTCCTCCTCTATTCTCTTTTCCAACGCACGATGTTTCTCATTGAGCTCTTCGAGATGTGCGTCCAACGCCATCCAGGCCTCCGTCGGTCTGTGCTTTCTGCCGGTGCTATTTTGTCAAATGCATGTCGTTTTGTCTAACCGCCCGCTGTCCTAGTCCCTGCAAATCCTTGCGCCCCTGGGCATTCGTCGTAAAATCCACGCGGTTATGCGTGGATCGTGGCGGCATGACGATGAGGCCCGTGCATGGAAAATGAGGAGGAGCGCGAACTTCGCGAGATGCTCGCCCGTTTGAAACAGGAACATCGCGACCTCGACAGCGCCATTGACGCGCTTGAGGACTCCGGACGGGCCGATCAGCTACAGGTCAAACGCCTCAAGAAGAAAAAACTCAGTCTCAAGGATGAAATCGCGCGCATCGAGGACCGACTTCTTCCAGACATCATTGCTTGAAACGCCTTCGACCGGCTAAGTCACTGCCGTTCGGCTTGCAGCTTCGTCGCTGATTTCTTCCTCTTATTTTTCGTTTTAGCCGCATACATGGCGCTGTCGGCCCGTTCCAGGACGTCGCCGGCGCCGTCCTCTCTCTTCAATTCGGTCGTGCCGGTGCTCATGGCGAGCGCGATTATCTGCCCGTTATGTTGAACGCTCTGCTTCGCGAGCCGGTCGGCTAACCGATGGGCTTTTTCCAGAGCGGCCTTTTCATCGGCATGATGCAGCACGATGGCGAATTCATCGCCGCCCAAGCGGCCGACCAAATCCGATTTCCGCACGCTGTCGAGAAGGAAGTGCGCGAAGAACTGCAACGCCGCGTCTCCGGCGGCATGCCCGTGGCGATCGTTCACGCCTTTGAAATCGTCTAGGTCGCAATAGACCAGGCTGGCGCTCGTCTTGTATCGCGCCACATAGGCCAGCGCGCGTTCCAGCTCCCGCACGAAGCTCCGCCGGTTGAGAACCGGCACCAGCGGGTCTTCGTCGGCGATGGTTTCGAGCTCGACGACCCGTTCATTCGCCAGGCTGAGTTCGCCTTGAAGACGGTCCAGCTCGTCGACGAGCTGCATCACCCTCGATCGAAGCTGCGGCGGCATTTGAGCGTTGTCGATATCGCCCAGGCCGGCGCTTGACCTAGCGGTGCCGGAGGGCGTCGTCGTCTTGGGGCGCACACTCTCGAGGTCCCGATCGCCGCCTTTGAAATCGAGCAGCTGCTTGAGGCCGGAAAAATTCATGTCAATTCGTCTCCCGAAGGGGATTGCTATTGGCAGTGGACATGTTTGCCGCACATCAGCGCACAAAAAACGAATCGAACTGGAACTTTAGCAGTGACCGGACAGGGTAAAAATTTCGTTCATCATGTTGTTCACCATTCCGTCCTTGGCGCGTGTGAAGTGAATGCTTGCGGCTTGTCAATTGATCGGGCGCACCTATAATCGCGCGCTTTCCGCTGGCGAGGTGGCGAAAAGCCGATGGTCGGCCCTCAAAAACTGGTCGGAATTATCATGGGAAGCCAGTCGGATTGGCCAACCATGCAACACGCTGCGCGAATGCTCGAGGAACTCGGGGTGTCTTACGAGTCGCGCGTCGTGTCGGCGCACCGCACGCCCGAGCGGCTTTACGACTACGCCAAGTCCGCTCAGACGCGTGGTCTGAAGGTCATCATCGCTGGCGCGGGCGGCGCCGCCCATTTGCCCGGCATGACGGCTGCGATGACCACGCTGCCCGTGCTTGGCGTGCCGATCCAAAGCCGCGCGCTTTCCGGTCAGGACAGCCTGCTCTCCATCGTCCAGATGCCGGCTGGAGTCGCCGTGGGAACACTCGCCATCGGAGATGCCGGCGCGGCCAACGCCGGCCTGCTGGCCGCCCAAATCGTTGCCCTCGAAGATGCCGAGTTGAGACAGCGCCTGGAGAGTTGGCGGCAGAGGCAGACTGAGGCCGTGGCCGAGACGCCCGAGGACGATGGCTGAAGCGCCGCTCATTCCGGGTCAGACGATCGGCATTTTGGGTGGCGGCCAGTTGGGGCGAATGCTGGCCGTCGCCGCTGCCCAGCTTGGTCTGCGCGCCCATATTTTCAGCGATGATCCCAACGCTCCTGCCTTCGACGTGGCCGCAACGCGGACGGTCGCTCGATACGACGATCGGTCCGCCCTTGCGGCCTTCGCGGAAACGGCGGATGTGGCGACATTTGAATTCGAGAACGTCCCCGCCGCCGCGCTTCGAGCCGTCGCCGTCCAGACCCCCGTTCATCCCTCGCCCGAAGCGCTGGCTTTGTCCCAGGACCGGCTTAAGGAGAAGGAATTCCTGGTGCGTCACGGCATCGGGGTCGCCCCCTTCCGGCCCGTCGAGACTCCGGATCAGTTGGCGGAGGCGGTTGCGACCATAGGTGTTCCCGCCGTCTTCAAGACGCGCCGGCTGGGATATGACGGCAAGGGACAGGTACGTCTCGAAAGCGATTCCGACCTGCCGCTGGCGGTAGAGATCCTGAAAGACAGAGCCGGTCTGGTCGAAGCCTTCGTCGAATTCACGCGCGAAATTTCGGTCGTTCTCGCCCGGGACCGCGGCGGCGCCACGCGCACCTACGACCCCTCGGAAAATTTCCACGAGATGCAATTGCTGAAACGCAGCGTCGTGCCGGCCGGCGCCTCGCTGGAGACACAGACCGCCGCGCGGCGGATCGCCGAGGAGATTGCAGGGCGAATGGAATTCGTCGGCGTTCTGTGCGTAGAGTTTTTCGAATGCCGCGAAGCCGGCAAAAGCCGGCTGCTGGTCAACGAGATCGCGCCGCGGGTTCATAATTCCGGGCACTGGACGCTTGATGGCTGCCTGGTCTCGCAGTTCGAAAATCACATACGTGCCATCGCAGGCTGGCCGCTCGGCGGCACCCAACGCCATAGCGATGCCGAAATGATCAACCTGGTGGGCCGCGAGGTTGCCAACTGGCGCCAATGGGCGGGCGATGAGCACGTCGCCCTTCATCTATATGGAAAGGGCGAGGCGCGCGCCGGCCGTAAGATGGGGCATGTGACGCGGCTCACGCCGAAATGCAGCCCAGTTTGACACCGGCCCGGCGCTCCGCGCTATAGACATAACGCGGTCCATTTGTTAAATGGTCGGCCCGTTGAAATCGGACCTGGCCACGTGGCCACGTCATCCGTCATCCGTGATCGACAACGATCAAAACAGAGAGATTTACGCGTGCAGGTAGTTGTTCGCGACAACAACGTCGACCAGGCTCTCAAGGCGCTTAAGAAGAAGATGCAACGCGAAGGCATCTTCCGAGAAATGAAGCTGCGCAACTATTATGAGAAGCCATCGGAGAAACGGGCGAGGGAAAAAGCGGAGGCGATCCGCCGCGCTAGAAAGTTGGCGCGCAAGAGGGCCCAGCGGGAGGGTCTCGTTGGAGGCAAGAGCCGGGACCGCAAGCGACGCTGAGGCGGCCGCCGTTACCATCTTCCGATCATTGTGTTTCGCCTTGGATCAGGCGGGCTCGTCACGGAACGACAAGCTTCGGCGTGTTCTTCATTCATTTCCCCGCATCGGGTTCGCCGCGCCGCTCCGTCGGGTCCTGATAACCTTCTCAATTCTGGGTGCGGTGATTGGGGCCGGCGGCTGCGCCGGAGGATCGGTGCAATCAACTTCCCAGCAAAATGCGCCTGCCGGTGGCGAGGGCAACATCGCCTCGTTGAGCGAAGTCATCTCTGCCAACCCCAACAACGCCAACGCCTTCAACCTGCGCGGAACGGCCTACGCCCAGGAGGGGCAACTTGACGAGGCGCTCGCTGATCTAAATCGGGCAATCCAAATCAATCCGAATTTCTTTCAGGCCTACAACAACCGGGCCGTCGTTTTCACGCGGTTGAACCGCCCCCAAGACGCGCTCACCGACTACGACAGGGCGACCGCGATCGCGCCGGATTATCAAACCGCCTATGTCGGGCGCGGCAAACTCCACATGGCGGCCAACCGCGTGCCCCTCGCCCTTGCCGATTTCAACAAAGCGCTGCAACTCGACTCGAACGATCCCGTCGCCCGTTTCAATCGGGGCCTGATCTATCAAGCCCAGGGCAAGCATATTCAGGCGGAGGACGATTTCACGCTTGCACTCGGTCTTCGGCCTGAGACCCTCGAGCCCCATTTGGCACGCGGCAAGAGTTTGTACGCGATGGGAAAATACAAGGCCGCGTCAGACGACCTGGCGTTCGTGGTCGAACGAGACGACAAGAACTTCGAAGCCTGGACCTGGCTCGGATTTGCCCATGAGAAATTGGGCAAGCGCGATGAGGCGGTAAACGCCTATCGCTGGGCGCTTCACGTCAAGCCGGGGCATGAGCCGGCCGAACAAGGATTGCAGCGGCTGGGAGCGGGCCGCGGATCGCTGTGGCGCCGGTCAGGCCGACGATGACTACCGCCGGCTGGGTCGTGCCGGTCTCCATTTGGGCAACTGGGTGAACACCAGTTGACGGTGGGGATAGGGAATGGTGATTCCGGCCTTGTCGCAGGCGATCTTGATGGCCCGTGTCATTGCGAAATTCACGTCCCAAAAATCCTCCCGCAACGTCCACGCCCTCAATTCCAGATCCACCGAGCTGTCGCCAAAGCTCTTCACGACCACAACGGGTTCGGGATCGCGCAATATGCGCTTGTCGCTCTCGGCAAGTTCGAGAAACACCGTGATCGCCCGATTGATGTCGTAGTCGTAAGAAATACCGATCGGCAAATCGAGACGGCGGCGCGGCAGCATCGAATAATTCGTGATCGAGTTCGACCAGATTTGTGAGTTGGGCATGGAAACGAAGATGCCCTGTGGTGTCGACATGCGCGTCACGAACAGCCCGATTTCGTCGACGGTGCCCGAGCCGCCGCCGGTCTCCACGTAATCGCCGACCTGAAAGGGGCGCAAAAATAGCAGCATCATTCCGGCGGAAACGTTTTGCAGCGTGCCCTGGAGCGCCAGACCGATGGCGAGCCCGGCGGCGCCTAGCACGGCAATGATGCTGGTGGTCTGAACGCCGAATTCGGCGAGCACCAGAACGAAGGTGAAACCGAGAATGATGTAGCGCACAATCTGTGCGAGGATCGGCGTCAGCGTCTGGTCGAACCGGTCGACGGTCTCCAAACGCAATTTCAGCCCTCGGCTCATCCACCTGGCGAGCACGGATCCTATGACCAACACCAGGATGGCGGTGAAGATGCTCAGACCGTATTGCACGCCGAGATCTATCAGCTCGGTCATGATGGCGTTGTAGTGATCCAGATTCGACAACGTTTCCATCGCACCTATCTTGGTGCCCGCTCGAAGGTCCCCTGTCGGGTCGTCTCCCCGACCCCGCGAAGGGCGCTTTCATAGCACGAAAACGCCAAGGTCAATGGCTTGTCCCCACGCCGATCAGTCTCCCGGCAGATCGTCCAAGAAGGCCAGAACCGCGTCCCACGCGCCGTGATCGAACAGATTGGAGTGGGAGGCATCCGGGAAAAGCTCGAGCCGTTTTTGTCCGTTGGCGGCCTCGAAAATGCGCTGGGAATGGGTATAGGGGATGACCTCGTCGCGCTTTCCGTGCAGCAGCAACAGGGGCGCGCGAACCGCACCGACTTGGTCGATGTTGCGGTATTGATCGATCAACACGAGCCGGAGCGGAAGGAACCAATAGGTCGAGCGCGCGATCGCAATCGTCGAGGTGAGCGGCGCTTCCAATATCACGGCCTTGACCGGTTTTCGGCCGGCGAGTTGAACCGCCTGTCCGCTGCCCAGCGACTCGCCATAGAGAATGATATCGTCGGCAGTCAGCCCCCGGTCGATCAGGTAGTCATAGGCCGCTTGCGCGTCGCGCACATTGGCCGCTTCGCTCGGCGACCCCCCGGATCCGCCATAGCCGCGGTTGTTCAGCAGCAAGACGCCATGGCCCTTACCCCGCATGGTTTCGATCTTGTCGGCGCGCGAGGCCGCGTTGCCGGCATTGCCGTGAAAATAGAGGATGATCGGTTGGCCATCGGCTGGCGGCGCGTACCAGGCGACGAGCGTGGGGCCGTCCGCGCTCTTGATCTCGATCTCTTCGACGCCGTTCAAGCCCGTGGCCGCCGGCGCGACCCGCTCGGGATCGGGGAAATATATGAAATGGCGGTGCAGGAGGATGCCCAGCAGGCAGATCACGGCGTAGCCGCCGGCGAGCCAGAGAAAGAGCTGCATGATTTCCCCTCTCGGCCTCATTCATCCACGCGGACGCCGGCGGCAGATCCTTGATGTTTGACCTTCGGCGCGGGTCAAAGCGCCTTGACGATCTCTTCCGTCATTTTCTTGGCGTCGCCGAACAGCATCATGGTGTTGTCCCGGTAGAACAGCGGGTTGTCGATTCCGGCATAACCGCTGGCCAGGGAGCGCTTGTTGAACATCACCGTTCCGGCCTTCCACACCTCGAGAACCGGCATGCCGTAGATCGGCGAGCCGGGGTCGTCCTGGGCTGCTGGATTGGTCACGTCGTTGGCGCCGATGACGTAAGCAACATCCGCCTGGGGGAATTCGTTGTTGATGTCCTCGAGCTCGAAGACCTCGTCGTAGGGGACGTTCGCTTCGGCCAACAGCACGTTCATATGGCCCGGCATGCGGCCGGCGACCGGGTGAATGGCGAAGGAAACCTCGACGCCCGCGCTTTTGAGCTCGTCGGCCATCTCGCGCAGGGCATGCTGGGCCTGGGCCACGGCCATGCCGTAGCCGGGCACGATGATGACGCGCGACGCGTTCTTCATGATGAAGGCCGCGTCCTCGGCCGAACCCTGCTTCACCGGCCGGTCGTCCACCGCGGCCGCGGCGGTCGCCGTCTCGCCGCCGAAGCCGCCAAGAATGACGCTGAAGAAGGAGCGGTTCATGCCCTTGCACATGATGTAGGAGAGGATCGCGCCCGAGGATCCCACCAGGGCGCCGGTGACGATCAAGGCGGTGTTGCCGAGCGTGAAACCGATGCCGGCGGCGGCCCAGCCCGAATAGGAATTCAACATCGAGATGACCACCGGCATGTCGGCGCCACCGATGGGGATGATGATCAATATCCCCAGCAGGAATGCGACGAACGTCACGAACCAAAAGGCAAGATGGCTCTCGCTGCCGACGAACCAAGCGACGAGGATGACGAGCGAAACGCCCAACGCCGCGTTGAGCGCGTGCTGCATGGGAAAGACGACCGGGCGCCCGGACACCAGGCCCTGCAATTTCGTGAAGGCCACGACCGAGCCGGTAAAGGTGATGGCGCCGATGGTGATGCCGAGCGACATTTCCACGAGGCTCGCCGTCGCGATCGCTCCCACCGCGCCGATGCCGAAGGCTTGGGGGGCGTTGAGGGCGGCGGCGGCGACGAAGACGGCGGCCAATCCAACGAGGCTGTGGAAAGCGGCGACAAGCTGGGGCATGGCGGTCATCGGAATGCGGCGCGCGATCAGCGTGCCGATCGATCCGCCGATGGCGAATCCGGCCGCGATGATGAGCCACGTCCAGGCCGAGCCGGGCGACGCGATGGCAAGGGTGGTCGCGATGGCGATGCCCATCCCGACCATGCCGAGGTAATTGCCGCGGCGGGAGCTTTCCGGCGAGGAAAGGCCGCGCAGCGCCAGGATGAACAACGCGCCGGCGCCCAGATAGAGCAACGCGACCAGATCAGCCGACATGACGATATCCCCCCGCAACCCCCAAACCCATCAGTTCCGGTCCTTGCGCCTGTACATGGCAAGCATGCGCTGGGTGACGAGAAAGCCGCCGAAGATGTTTATGGCGGCCATCACCAGGGCGAGAAAACCGAAGATTTTCGCGGCGGCGCCGGCGGAGCCCTCGAACAGTGCGACGCCCTCGACGCTCACGGCCAACAAGGCGCCGACGACGATCACCGAGCTGATCGCATTGGTGACGGACATCAGCGGCGTGTGCAGGGCGGGGGTCACGCTCCAGACCACGAAATAGCCCACGAAGATCGCGAGCACGAAAATCGAGAACCGCGTGACGAAGGGTCCGGTTTCGATCTCAACGGCCGCGAGGGCCTGCTCGGGATGCAACAGGGTGATCAGGAGAGCCAGTGCCCCGACCCGGGCTGCCGCCTCAATCGCGTTTCGCATCGTCATCAGTCCATTTTCTTCGTCAACGCGGGATGCACCAGCGCTCCACCCTTCGCGATCAGGGTTCCCTTGACGACCTCGTCATCCCAATTGACGGCGAGCTTCTTCGTCTCCTTGTCGATCAGAGGCTCGACGAAGGCATATAGGTTGCGCGCGTAGAGCGACGATGCGTTGACCGCCACTTCGCCCGGCAGGTTGAGGCGCCCCATGATCGTGACGCCGTGCTTTTCGACGTCCTTGCCCGGCTTGGTCAGTTCGCAATTGCCGCCACGCTCGGCGGCCAAATCCGCGATGATGGCGCCGGGCTTCATGGTTTCGACCATCGCCTTGGTGATCAGCACGGGGGCGGGGCGTCCGGGTATCAGCGCGGTGGTGATGACGATGTCCTGGGAGCGCAGATGCTCGGCGACGAGCGCGGCCTGTTTGGCCTTGTAGTCGTCCGACATCTCCTTGGCGTAGCCGCCTGCGGTTTCAGCCTGCTTGAATTCCTCGTCCTCCACCGCGATGAATTTGGCGCCCAGCGACTCGACCTGTTCCTTGGCGGCCGGGCGCACGTCGGTCGCGGTGACGATGGCTCCCATGCGGCGCGCGGTGGCGATCGCCTGAAGGCCGGCCACGCCCGCTCCCATGATGAACACCCGCGCCGCCGGCACCGTGCCCGCCGCGGTCATCATCATCGGCATCGCCCTGTCGAACGCGGCCGCCGCATCGACCACCGCCTTGTAGCCGGCGAGATTGGACTGCGAAGAGAGAACGTCCATGGATTGCGCGCGGCTGATGCGCGGCATGAATTCGACCGCGAAGGCCGTGACCCCGGTCTTGGCCAGGGTTTTCAAACCGCCGTGGTCGTCGAACGGTTCGAGCAGGCCGATGAGAATGCCGTTGCCGCCGAGCTCCTTCACCGCATTGGCTGGCGGACGGCGCACGGCGAGCAGGATATCGGCGCCCTTGAGTGCGGCGCTCGCCGACTTCACGACGGAAGCGCCCGCCTCCGCGTAGCTCTCGTCGGAAAAACGCGCTCCCTCGCCCGCTCCCGACTGCACTTGCACCTTGCAACCGAGCGCGGAGAATTTCTTGACCGTTTCGGGCGATAATCCGATGCGGTGCTCCTTGTCGTCGCTCTCGCTGATTACGGCAATCGTGGTCATGGTGCAGCTCGATCGGCGGGCTCGGTTGCGTGATGCGCCACGGAAGAGGAGGTGGCGTGAATTGGGAAAGTCGGGCCTGCGGCGAACAGGCCGCTAGAGGACGATGATCGCCAGGGTGATGAGGAGCAGTATGGTTAGGACGCCGATGATCACGCAGCCTTTGACGAATCCCGTATAGGTGCGCTCATGTTCGGTATAGTCCATGGACCCGCTGCCCCCAGAAGTGTCGACACCCATCGCTGCCTCCTTGTTTCTCGAGCGCGACATCGCCACGCGAGATATCACAGTCCTGCCTGCCGGGGCAATCGTGCAGCGTCGAGGGAATCGCTTCTAGCAGTCCAACCCTCAATCGGCTGCCGTCTCGGGCATCGGAACGCCCGACTTTCCGAATGCGGCCTGCTGTCGGCGCGCGACCTCAGCAAGCTCGAAATTCTCGATCGTGTCGTTGAACAGCCGGTAATAGTTGAGTCTGGCGTTGAGGTGTAGGAACACGCCGCCCAGTCCGATCGCCGCGCGGTCCATGAACACGAACTCCCGCGGCACCTTCACGGGCCCTTTTTCACGCAGTGCCTGGGCCACCTCGAAAGCCTGCCGGCGGCCATATTGCGCCGGGCTCAGCCCCTCGGCCAACTCGCGCTCCCGGTCTTCGAGCATGGGGCCGTAAATGAAGTTGGCCCAAATGTTGAGGATGTCGATGAGCTCGTTCGAGAGGCCGCGGAATCCCCAGGTCTCGTAGGCATGGACGATCAGCGAGCGGTCCTTGTTCAGCAGTCCCCGATAGAGATCGATGACGCCCTGAACGAATTTGGGCGCGAAGGTGCGCATGCACCCATAGTCGAGAAGGTTGATTCCGGCCGGCGCCCCCGCCTCGTCGGCGAACACGTTGTAGTTGCCGAGATGGGGGTCGCCGTGGATTACCCCGTAGTGGCTGAAGGGATACCACCAGGCGCGGAACATGCATTTGGCAATGCGGTTCCGAACCTCGATATCGGCCCGCTTGAAGTCGAGCAGCGGCCTGCCGTCGAGCCAGGACATGGTCAGCAGCCGCTTGGTCGAGAGATCGCCGAATACCTCGGGCACGCGGATATCGTCGTCGCCGTCGAAGATGATGCGGTAGAGCCGCATATGCGCGGCTTCGAGCTGATAATTGAGCTCTTCGCGAAGGCGCGCGCCGATCTCGGTGCTCATTTCGCTCGTTTCGATTGCCGGATTCATCCGCTTGTGAATCGAGAAGACGAGCTTGAGCTGCGTGAGATCGGCCTCGACCGCCGACTCCATTTCCGGATATTGCAGCTTGCAGGCGAGCATCTCGCCGTCGTGGGAGACCGCCCTGTGCACCTGACCCAGCGACGCGGAGGCAGCGGCGTGATGCTCGAAGGATTGGAACCGCTTCTGCCAATCCGATCCCAATTCGGCCGCCATGCGCCGTTTGACGAAGGACCAGCCCATTGGCGGAGCCTGGCTCTGGAGCGCCGCGAGCTCGGCGGCGTATTCCTCCGGCAAGGCATCGGGAATCGTTGAAAGCAGCTGCGCCACCTTCATGATCGGGCCCTTGAGGCCGCCGAGCGCGCGCGCGAGTTCGGCGGCGTTCCGGTCACTGTCGGGGTCGACGCCGAGGATGTATTGGCTGGCGATGCGGGCGGCGATTCCGCCCACATTGGTGCCGACGCGGGCATAGCGCTGAACGCGCCGCGCGAGTCGATTGGCTTCGCCGTCGGGCGGCGGTGCTCCCAGATCGCTCAACCTTCCATCGCCTCCAACTCACCGATCAAGCCGTCGATGACCGACAACCCCATGGTCCAGAAATCGGGGTCGCTCGCATCGAGACCGAATGGCGCCAGAAGTTCCTTGTGATGCTTGCTTCCGCCCGCCCGCAGCATGTCGAGATACTTTTCGGCGAAGCCGGCATCCGCCCCTTCATAGACGGCGTAAAGCGAATTCACCAGACATTCGCCAAAGGCGTAGGCGTAGACGTAGAAGGGCGAATGAATGAAATGCGGGATATAGCACCAGAAGGTCTCGTAGCCCGGCTTGAGCTCGACCGCCGGACCAAGACTTTCACCCTGGACCGCGAGCCAGATCTCGGCCAGCCGGTCGCTTGTCAGTTCGCCGTTGCGGCGTTCCTGATGGACGGCCCGCTCGAAATTGTAGAACGCGATCTGACGGATCACGGTGTTGATCATGTCTTCGACCTTCGACGCCAAAAGCGCCTTTCGCTCCTTGGGCTCGCGGGCCTCGGCGAGCAGCGCCTGAAACGTCAGCATCTCGCCGAACACGCTTGCGGTCTCCGCCAGCGTCAACGGCGTCGGCGCCATCAGCGCGCCCTGCCCGTTGGCCAGCACCTGGTGCACGCCGTGGCCGAGTTCGTGGGCGAGCGTCATGACGTCGCGCGGCTTGCCTTGGTAATTGAGCAGGATATAGGGGTGCGCGCTCGGCACTGTGGGGTGTGAAAAGGCGCCGGGCGACTTGCCTTCGCGAACCGGCGCGTCGATCCAGCGTTTGTCGAAAAACGTGCGGGCGATGTCGGCCATGTTGCTCGAGAAGGCGCCGTAGGCGTCGAGCACGATGCCCTGGGCTTCGTCCCAGGCGATCGTCCGCGACGGCTTTTCCGGCAACGGCGCGTTGCGGTCCCAATGGGCGAGGCGCTCCTTTCCCAGCCATTTGGCCTTGAGCGCGTAATAGCGATGCGAGATACGCGGATAGGAATCGTGCGCCGCCTCGACCAGCGCATCGACCACCGGACGCTCCACCCGATTGGCCAGGTGCCGGGAGTCGGCGACATCTTCGAATCCCCTCCAGCGATCGGAAATCTCCTTGTCCTTGGCGAGCGTGTTGGTGATCAGCGTGAAGAGGCGCGCGTTCTCCTTGAACACCGACGCCAGCGCCTCGGCGGCGCCTCGCCGTCTCTCCTCGCTCGGATGCATCAACAGGTTTAGCGTGGGCTCCAGGCTCAGCCGCTCGCCGTCAACCTCGAAGCGCAGACCGGTCATCGTCTCGTTGAACAAACGGTTCCACGCCGCCCGTCCGCTGATGGCCTTTTCGTGGAACAGGCGCTCGATATCATCGGAAAGCTGATGGGGCCTTTCCTTACGCAGATCTTCTATCCACGGGCGGTAGTGCTGAATTTCCGGCAACTTCAGCGCCTTGTCCGGCAAATGATTGAATTCGAGCTCGAAAAACAGCAGCTTCGTCGCAATCGACGTAAGCGCCTCTTGCATGTCGCCATAGAACTTGGCGCATGCGGGATCGGACGTGTTCGCGGCGTACAGCAATCCGGCGAACGATCCGATGCGGCCGAGCAAATCCTGCAGCCGCTCATAGGCCTCGATCGCTTCGAGCAATGCCGCCCCGCCGTCGCCGCGCTTGGCGAGGTCCTTGAGCTTGCCCTGGTACCGCTCCTGAAAACCCGACGCCTCTTCGCCTGCCCGCGCCAGGTCATTCTTGAGCATGTCGGATTGGGGATCGCGATACAGATCGCTGAGATCCCACTCGGGTAGAGATCCGAGATCCGAGATCCGATTGTCGGTCTTGGTCGCTTCCGCTCCCAATCGCCCATCCGGCGCTTGCTCTGCCATATGTCTCCTCAACTCCGCTGTTCCCCGTTCTGCCCTCACTTCAATGTGCGCAGCACCCGCCTGTGCATCAAGACGCACTTTTGTGGGTAGGATGAGGCCGTTGGACAGGGCCGGAATGCGGGCCGTTCCAAAATCGAACCCGTTATAAAGACGATATTTACCCTTCGGCACAACACTGGACCAAACCGGGCCGAATCGATCCGAACCGGAAACGAACGGCTTGTCACGTGTGCGTTGGGGCAGCATGCCCCGTAACGAGTTCGAGTAACAGAGTATCCGTTATGGTCAAATGCGTACTGATCGTCGACGACGATCCCACCCAACGACGTATCCTCGAAGAAACCGTCAAAAGGTTCTCCTAC
The DNA here is from genome assembly GCA_964454415.1 of uncultured Hyphomicrobiaceae bacterium. GTDB lineage: Bacteria > Pseudomonadota > Alphaproteobacteria > Rhizobiales > Methyloligellaceae > JAJFHN01. The sequence goes on from CAYVYD010000003.1 coordinate 16,156, forward strand.
GAGACCCTGACAGCGGCGAACGGCGAAGAAGCCCTCGCTCTGCTTGACGGCGACGAGGGCGAAAAAATATCTGCGATGCTGCTGGATTTGGTGATGCCCGACCTGGACGGCCTGGGCGTGCTCGACCGCATGCGCAGCATGGCCAACAAGCCGTCGGTCATCGTCCAGACGGCCAATGGCAGCATCGACACGGCGATCAGCGCGATGAAGGCCGGCGCCGACGATTTCGTCGTCAAGCCGGTGAATCCCGAACGGCTCGAGGTGTCGCTGAAGAACGCGCTGCGCATTACCCAGCTCGAGGGCGAAATCTCGCGCATCAAGCGCAGGTCCTCCGGCACGCTGACCTTCGCCGACATCATCACCAGCAGCCAATCCATGGACCGGGTGATCGATCTGGGCCGCCGCGCCGCCCAATCCAATATCCCGGTGCTGATCGAGGGCGAAAGCGGCGTCGGCAAGGAACTCATCGCCCGCGCGATCCAGGGCGAGAGCGACCGCGCCGGCAAGCCCTTCGTCACCGTCAATTGCGGCGCGATTCCGGAGAATCTCGTGGAGAGCATCTTGTTCGGCCACGAGAAGGGATCCTTCACCGGGGCGACCGAAAGGCGTACCGGCAAATTCGTGGAGGCGAGTGGCGGAACGCTGTTTCTCGACGAGATCGGCGAGCTGCCCCTCGACGCCCAGGTCAAATTGCTCCGCGCGCTGCAGGAGGGCGAGGTCGATCCCGTCGGATCCAAACGGCCCGTCAAGGTCGATATTCGGCTGATTTCGGCCACCAATCAGGATCTGATCAAGCAGGTTCAAGACGGCAAATTTCGCGAAGACCTTTACTACCGTCTCAACGTGTTTCCGATTTGGGTCCCGCCGCTCAAGGAGCGCGACACCGACATTCCCGAGCTCGTGAATCACTTCATGGCGCGTTTCGTCAGCGAAGAAGGCAAACGTATCACTTCGATCGCGGACGACGCGCTCGACATGCTGCGGCGCTATCCGTGGCCCGGCAATGTGCGGCAGTTGGAAAACGCGGTTTTCCGCGCAGTCGTCCTTGCTGATGGACCATCTCTCGACGTGAACACCTTTCCGCAGATCGCGGCGCACGTCGAGGGCTTCGATGCCGAAGTGCCTCCCGCGCCAAAGCCCGTGGACCGTACCCCTCGCATCGAGGGGCCGGCCATGCTTGGCGACGAGACGCCGGTGCCCCCCACGATTGCGGTTTCGGACGCCAATGGGCGGGATGCACTCGGCATCGCAGCACTAAACGACACCGGCGACATCCGGCCGCTCGAAGAGATCGAGGCGGATATGATTCGCCTCGCGATCGGACGCTATCGCGGACGCATGACGGAGATCGCGAAGAAGCTTGGGATCGGCCGTTCGACCCTCTACCGGAAGATGCGTGAATTCGGTTTGGAGGCACGCGTAAGTTGATGAATTGCGGCGATTTTGTGCCGAAATGCGATCAATGATTGCATGAATGCAACACCTGATCGGAAAAAGGCTGGATCGAAGACGGTTTTACCCCCCTATCCCCTGGCCAAACCTGCGAGGTCGGGATAGCGTTTAGTCGGATTAATATTCTGACATTCCCGTCCATGCGTTGAAGCGATGCAGGGAAAAGCAATGATGCGGTTTGCCAAAGGTCTGATTCTGGGGGTTGTGGCCTGTGCGGTCGTTATTCCTCCGGCGTCGGCCGTTGAGCCCGATGCACCCGAGAAGCTGATCACGCGCGTGGATGCGGTCGGCTACGACCTGCAACAGAGATTGTCGGCGACATTCCGTGGCGGCTCGGAGGACGACAAGCGCGAGCAGGGCGCATTGGTCGAATATTTCGCCGAGCACAACACGCCGATTTGGGTCGACGAAAAAGGTCTCAAGCCCAAGGCTATTGCCGCCATCAAGACGCTCAAACACGCCGACGAATACGGCTTGGATCCGGACGACTACGACGTTCCGACGGTTGCGCTATCCGCCGTGCGGAGCATGCCTTCGGCCGAATGGCTCGCCGAGGCCGAGCTGAAACTCGACAAGGCGGTTCTGAAATATGCCCACGATGCCCGCATGGGGCGCGCGCAAATTTACAATCTTAGCAAGAACTACGACCCGGTCGAGGATGTTCCCGAGGTCGGCGAGATCCTGGACAATCTCGCCAAGGCCGACGACCCCACGCCCTATCTGTTGAGCCTTCATCCGCAGCATCCGCAGTTCGTGGCGCTGCGCAAAAAGCTCGCGGAGGCGCGCGGCAAACCGATCACCGAAGAAGACGAGCCTATCATCGTTCCCGAGGGGCCCGTGCTGAAGCCCGGAGAGCAAGGCGAGGCGATCGCGGTTTTGCGTCGACGTCTGGATGTGCCGGTGCCCGTGCGCGCCGGACAACCGCTCTATAACGCCAGCGTCTATGGCGCCGCGTTGGAGAAGGCGGTGAAGACGTTCCAGGCCGAGAAGGGGCTGAGGGCCGACGGTGTCATCGGTCCCTCGACCGTCAGCGCGCTCAACGGCAAGGCCGCCGCCGCGCCTCGCAATCGCGTCAAGCTGATCCTCGCCAACATGGAACGTTGGCGGTGGCTGCCGCAGGACTTGGGCGACTTCCACGTGCGCGTCAACATTCCTGAATATCTGGTGCGCGTGACCGAGAACGGCAAGGACATCCTCACCGAGCGCGCCGTGGTCGGCAAGCTGCATTACCAGACGCCGATCTTCAGCGCGCCCATGGATCACCTGGTGTTCCATCCCTATTGGAACGTTCCGAACTCGATCAAGCGAGCGGAGCTTTTGCCATCGTTGAGGAGCGGCGGCGGCGGCTGGTTCAACTTCAGCGGCAGACCCAGAATTTTGCAGATGTATGGTCTTTACGTGAAGTACAAGGGCCGCGACATCAATGCCAGCTCGGTCAACTGGAACAGTGCCGATATCACGCAATATCACTTCTATCAACCGCCTGGAGGGCTGAACGTCCTGGGCAACGTCAAGTTCATGTTTCCGAACAAGCACGACGTCTACCTGCACGACACGCAGGAGAAGTGGTGGTTCGACCGCGCCCAGCGCACCGAGAGTCACGGCTGCGTGCGGGTTCAGAATCCGCGTCACCTCGCCGAGGTGCTGTTGAGCCGCGACAAGGGCTGGTCGAAGACGGCGGTCGGCAGAGCTTACGCGAGCGGCCACAACAATCACGTCGGTCTCGGCAAGAAAATTCCCGTCCATATCACCTATTTCACGGCTTGGGTCGACGACAACGGTAAGTTGCGCGCCTTCGGCGATCCCTATGGTCACGACTCTCGGATGGCCTCGGCGCTGAAGCTGTAGGACATCCAATCTCCATCGCGGACATTGCGTGGCGTGGGGCCTCACGGCCTGCCCGGTCGCCTGCCATCATTTCCCCGTAATCTGGCTTACCATTGCTTAACCACTAAAGGTGATTAGTGGCGCGGGTGGCGTGTTGCCGGGGTAGGATTAACCCGAGGGAGCCTGCGCAAAGCAAAGGGAATTGGCCGCGCCAACGAGCGCCGCCTAACGGGGACGGGGGATCATCCTGAAAAGGGATCGATTGCTATCTTGCTTGGCGGTTGCCTCGGTGGCGGCCGGACTGGCGATTGCGGGTTTGACCAAGGTCGCGCCCGCCGCCGGCGACAGCCGGGCTATTGCCTTCTACAACGTCAACACCAAGGAAAACCTCGAAGTCACCTACAAGCAGGATGGCCGCTATATCCCGGAGGCCATGGAACAGATCAATCACATGATGCGGGATTGGCGCCGCGATGAGGCCACCAAGATGGACCCTCATCTGATCGATCTCATCTGGGAATTGCACACGCAGCTAGGTTCGCGGAAGCCGGTTCACTTGATCTCAGCCTATCGTTCGCACAAGACCAACAACGCGTTGCGGCGCAGAGGCGGCGGCCAGGCGCGCTACAGCCAGCACATCGAAGGCAAGGCGGCGGACATCCAATTTCCCGATGTGTCGGTGAAACAGTTGCGCAATTCGGCGCTGATCCGTGAAATAGGCGGCGTCGGCTTTTATCCGACATCCGGAGTTCCGTTCGTCCACGTCGATACGGGCCGCGTGCGTTACTGGCCCCGTATGCCGCGCCAGGAGCTCGCGCTGCTATTCCCGTCCGGCCACACCAAATTTATCCCAACCGACGGCCGTCCCCTCACGAAACGGGACTATAAAATCGCGCTCGCGAAGGTTCGCAAGAAGAACCCCTCCTATGATCCCGCGACCGAACGGCGGCCGATCCTGGCAAGCTTCAGCCCCAATGCCTTCCCCTCCGCCTTCGGCGGCAACAAACCAGCGGCGCAAACGACGGACGTCACGGGATCGATTCTCCCGCCCCCCTCTCGGCCGGTGGGCTCTCGAACCGCGTCTCTTCAGGGCCCGAACGACGGCGCAGAACTGCGCATGACCCGCCCGTCGCCGGCCGGTCAGGACGCCATCGCGGCTCTGTTGGAGGACGCCGACCATCCCGATCTGCTGGAATACCGGCCCACCTCGACCCTGGCGATCTGGAGCGGCGGCAGCTTGACCCATCCCGATCAGACTCAAGCAGGCTACTGGCTCATGGAGCTGAAGGTTCGGCTTACCTACGGTTTCGCGCCGCAGTCCGGGGGCGGTCAAGATGTCGACACCACCCGCTTCTCGGGCCCGGCGGTCAACAACCTGTTTGCCGTGAGATCCAAGGACCGGACAGCCCAAGCCGGGCAGCCATTTCGCACCGCTCTTAGATGAGCGGTCCCGGCCCTTCGCACCCTTCCCAATCCCCCGCTCTAGACCGGTTCAGAGGTCCTCGCGCGGTCGCACTTCGTCGAAGCGCGCCAACTGTTCGTCGCTGACCTCGGTTTGAAACTTCGCCTTCCACTCGTCATAGGGCATGCCGTAAATGATTTCGCGCGAGGACTCTTTGCTGATCTCCAGGCCCTTTTCCTCCGCCGCTTCGCGGAACCAGTCGGACAGGCAGTTGCGGCAAAACCCCGCCAGGTTCATGAGGTCGATGTTCTGGACGTCCCTGCGTTCGCGCAGATGCTTCAGCAATCTTCGGAAGGCGGCAGCCTGAAGCTCGGTCTCGATCTTTGGATCAAGATCAATCATCGCGTTGCTCCTCCACTTGACCGGCACACGCTTTCTCGGTGCTCGATCCGTAATGACGAGTTTGGTGCAGCTTGCTGGCGAGCGTTGGCCGGTCCAGCAGATCGCTCAGCACGCGTGCCAGACGATCCGCCCAGGCGCGCTGGCCGCTCACCTCGCCGATGAGATCTTGACGCAGCTCGATCAGCGCATGCGCCAAGCCGCGCTTGGTTCCATGGCGGTAGAGGCAGTCGCCCTTCAATTCGCCAGAATAGGGCTCGTTCTCGCCGACGATCACGTCGGGTTCGCAACGCAGCTGTTCGATCAGGGGAACCGGCAGCCGGTCGTCCTTGTCCCACAACACGGCCACATGCCACGGTCGGGCACGATCCCGGAAGCGGGCCGTGAAGGAATGAATCGAGACGAGCACGGGTATCGTGCCCACGGCGAGCTCCTCGTCGATAAGCGCGTCCACGGCGTCGTGATAGGGTTGATAGAAATTCGTTTTGCGGCGTTCGACCTCGGCCTCGTCGATCTCGGCATTGCCGGGCACGATCGCCCCGTCGGAAAGACGCATCACGAGGGTGGGGTCGTCGTCGCCACGATTGGGATCGATCAGCAGCCGCGAGAAATTCGCCATGACGGCGGGAGCGCCAAGCAACTCGCTCAAATAGCGAGTCACGCCGGCTGCGCCGATGTCGAATGCGATGTGCCTGGAGAGTTCATTCGGCGACAGCCCGAGCGTACCGTAGGAGGCGGGCATCCTGTTGCTGGCGTGGTCGCATAAAATGATGCATCCCTTGGAGAGGTTCCCCGGCAGCCTGGTGAAAGGCTGCGAGGGTTGCTGCCCCGTCAATCGTCGTTCTTCGGCCTGATCCAACATGGGCCGCAATATAATGAGCCTGCGGGCTCGGCGCCACAGGGGCCCGAGGGGGAAGCGGTCGACGAGGTCGGGAGGTCTTACCAAAGCCGCCATGAGCATCGCGAAGAAACCTTCCCGCGCGCGCGACCTGCTGCTGCACCTGTTTCGAACGGCATTGGACTCGGTTTCGGCCGAACGGTGCGTCCCGTCCGCTCTCCCGCAGCCGCCGGTCTCGGGCAGAACCGTCATCTTGGCCGCCGGAAAAGCGGCCTGTGCGATGGCGCGGGTGGCGGAGGAACACTATCTCGAGCTGCTCGAGGTAACCCGCATCGGCGGTCAGGTGGTCACGCGCCGCGGCTACGGCCTGCCGTGCGCCCGTCTAGATGTCATCGAGGCCGGACATCCCATTCCGGACCGCATGAGCATACTCGCAGCCGAGCGGGCGCTCGAACTCGCTAGCGGGGCCAAGACCGGCGACCTCGTGCTCGTGCTTTTATCTGGCGGGGCATCGGCGCTTTGGACGGCGCCGGCCGGGGGAATTTCGCTCGAGGAGAAACAGCAGATCACCCGGCGGCTGCTTAAGTCGGGAGCGGCCATCGGCGAGATCAATTGCGTGCGCAAGCACCTCTCCCGCATCAAGGGTGGAAGGTTGGCCGTCGCCGCCGCGCCCGCAAACCTCGTGACATTGGCGGTGTCGGACGTCTCTGGCGACGATCCGTCGGCAATCGGATCCGGTCCCACCGTTCCCGATCCGACATCGCAAAGGGATGCGATGGGGTATCTCGACAAGCATGGGATCGCCGTCAGCGGAGACGTTGTGGCGGTGCTTGCCGATCCCCGATACGAATCTCCCCAAGCCGATCATCCCGCCTTCGCATCCGCCGCCTATCGCCTCGTCGCGAGACCCGCGGACGCGCTCGCCGCGGCGGCGGCTGCCGCAAGGAAAGACGGTTACGAGACGCTCGTGCTGGGTGCCGACCTCGAGGGCGACGCCCGCGGGCTCGCCGAACAACACGCCGCGTTGGCGCTCGACGCGCGTCGGCGCGGGAAACGCGCCGTTTTGCTGTCGGGCGGGGAGGCGACGGTTCGCGTTCGCGGCACCGGACGCGGCGGACCCAACCAGGAATTGGCGTTGGCTCTCGCCTGCGCCTTGAACGGCGCCGAGGGCATATGGGCGCTGGTGGCCGACAGCGACGGCACCGACGGCGGGACGGGCGATCCCGCTGACCCCGCTGGTGCCACAATTGAACCCCAAACCCTCTATCGCGCACGCCTGGAAGGTCTTGACCCGTTAAATTTTCTGGAAAATAACGACTCAACGGGCTTCTTTGCGGCGCTTGGAGATCTGTTGATCACTGGCCCGACATTTACCAATGTTAACGACTTTCGCGCGATTCTGGTCGAGCCCTGAGTCGAATTGCGAGCGCGCGAACACCAAGAATTGATGCAGACTCGACACCGAATATCCGCATTGCATTCGGCGGCCGACTCCGGTTTCGCGCCAATGAAAGAGCGGCCGCGACCGGCGTCCGTTCGATGGATTCAGTTGGCCTTGCGCCGGTTCGCGCGGTGGGCTTCTCCGTGGGGAGTAGCCCGCGCGATCGGCGTTGCGCTGCTGGTCTGTGGAACCTCGTTGTCCAATGCGGGATGCAAGGCGGAAACCAAGACCGGCGGGAACGATGCTTCGCAGGACAAATCGTCCGATTCGTCCGTGCTTGGTGGCGCGCGCGGCCTCAAGCTCTGCAACACGACTTCGAGCCGCGTCGGCGTTTCGATCGGATACAAGACGAAAAAGGGTTGGGTAAGCGAGGGTTGGTGGAACGTTGCCTCGAATACCTGCGAGACCGTGGTCACCGGCAAACTCATCAACCGCTACTACTATCTCCACGTGCTCGATTACGACCAGTCGGGAGAGTGGAGCGGCAAGCTCTATATGTGCACCGACGATGAGCCGTTCACCATCGTCGGTGTTGAGAACTGCGCCGAACGTGGATACAAACGCACCGGCTTTTTCGAAGTCGATACCGGCGAAGAACCCAGCTGGACCGTGCGTCTCGAGGATACCAAGGACGCTCAAGCGAAGGATCAATGAGACGGAACCGCAGGGTAAAGATCGTCGCGACCCTTGGCCCTGCGTCCTCCACACCGGAGGTTGTCCAGGGCCTGTTCGACGCCGGTGCCGATGTTTTCCGCATCAATATGAGCCACACCTCTGTCGAGTCTCTGCGTGACTTGCATACTATCATTCGGCGCACCGAAGCCGAGAAGGGACGGCCGATCGCGATCCTGGTCGATCTGCAAGGTCCCAAGCTGCGTATCGGCGACATCGAGGGTGGCCAAGTCCAGCTAAAGCAGGGTGCGTCCTTCCGGCTCGACCAACAGCCGCGTCCGGGCTCGAGCGAGCGCGTCTATCTTCCGCATAACGAGATCTTCGAAGCCGTCGAGCGCGGCCACGTCCTGTTGCTCGATGACGGGCGGCTCCGTTTGCAGGTCACCGATGCGACCCGGGACACGATCGACACCGAGGTCCTGGTGGCCGGGACGCTCGCCAGCAGAAAGGGCATCAGCCTGCCCGATACGATCCTGCCCGTCGGGGCGCTCACCCCGCAGGATCGGACCAATCTCGAACATGCCATCGATTTGGGCGTCGACTGGATCGCGCTGTCCTACGTGCAACGCAGTGAGGACGTCGCCGAAGCGCGCAAACTCGCGCGCGGCCGCGCCGCCATCATGACCAAGATCGAGAAGCCGGCTGCCGTGCGGCAGCTCGACCGGATCATCGAATTGTCGGACGGCCTGATGGTGGCGCGCGGCGATTTGGGCGTGGAGATGCCGCTGGAACAGGTGCCCGGCCTGCAAAAGCAAATCACGCGCGCGGCCCGCGACGCCGGCAAGCCGGTCGTCATCGCCACGCAAATGCTGGAATCGATGATCAGCGCGCCGGTGCCGACCCGCGCCGAGGTCTCGGACGTGGCGACGGCGGTCTTCGACGGCGCCGACGCCATCATGCTTTCGGCCGAATCCGCCATCGGAAAATTTCCGCTGGAAGCGGTCGCAATGATGGATCGTGTCGCCCGGCAGGTGGAAAAGGACCAGATGTTCAGCACCTTTCTCCACACCCGCCGAATGCTTCCTCAAGCGACGGGCGCCGATGCGATCACAGCGGCCGCCCACACCATAGCCGACACGCTCAAGCTCGCCGCCATCATCTGCTACACCTCGTCGGGTGCGACGGGATTGCGCGCCGCGCGCGAGCGGCCCTCTCAGCCGATCCTCGCGCTGACGCCGATCACCGCCACCGGCCGACGGTTGGCGCTGGTCTGGGGTCTGCATTGCGTGCTGACCGGCGATCCGCAGGACCTCGACGACATGGTCGATAAGGCATGCCGCATCGCCTATCAGGAGGGGTTTGCTCAGCCGGGCCAGCGGGTCATCGTGTCGGCGGGCGTGCCGCTGGGAACGCCGGGCGCCACCAATCTGTTGCGCGTGGCCTTTGTGGGCGACGACCAGACGACTCTGTAGATCCCGCTAGATTCCCTGCCCTTCGACCTCGCGCTCGAGCTCGTCGACGGACTGCCGCGTTTCGTCGAGGAAGGGATTCAACTGCAGGGCCCTGCGATAGGCCCTCAGCGCGGCCTTGTCGTCGCCGAGTTCCTGTAGGATCAGGCCGAGGCCGTTGACCGCCTTGAAATGATGGGGGTCGAGGGCAAGGACGTGGCGAAGATCGTTGAGCGAATCCTGAAGGTCGTGCTTCAGATAATGCACGGTCGCCCGCTGGTTCCAACCCTCGGAGTAGTCGGGCGCAATTTCGACCACGGCATCGAGAATTTTGAGCGCGACGTCGTACTCATCGTTCTGGACCAACCGGATGGCCCGGCTCATCAGGATGTCCACCGTTTCGCTTCCCGACTTCAGCCAGAGCTTTTCGATCGTCGATGCGATGAGTTCGGCGCTTTGTTGATCCCGCGTCCGGGAGAGCTGTTCGTAGAGATCGCTCAGGACATGAGCACGTTTCGCGCCGGCCGAGGTCACGACATGCTTGTCCGAAGGCTCTCCGCCCTGCGCCCACGAAGCATGGGGGGCGCAAATCGCGGCGATGGCTAAAAGGGAGCAGCCGCCGAGGGTTGCCCTAAACCGCGAAGAGCCCATCGAAAACATGCCGATCATGGCGAATAGGTCGTGTCGTCGCTGCGAGCCAATAGACCGCCGCATCTCCCTTGCCCCGCTTTGGGGATCGGAATCAGCCCTGGCGCGCCTTGAAGCGGCGGTTGACCTTGTTGATCACGAAAAGGCGTCCGCGGCGACGCACGACGCGGTTGGCGCGATGACGTTTCCGCAAAGACCGGATGGAATTCCTGACCTTCATGATCTCCAAGTCCTCAAGCCGCTTGATTCACATGAAACCCCGCTCGACATGCGGGCCGGGATTTCGGCGCGGCACAAAATAAGGGCGGGCGGCCCGTCGTGTCAACGAGGCCGGTTAGCGCCCGATCAAAGGTGGCGATGCGTTAGCTGCTTCGGGCGGAAGCCGCTATGGTAGCGGCGATGGATTACGACGCGATCATAGTCGGCGCCGGTCCGGCTGGAACGGCGGCCGCTTACCGGCTTTCGGAGCAAGGCAAAAGCGTGCTGATGCTCGACCGCAAGACGTTTCCCCGGATGAAACCATGCGCGGGAGGCCTCACCCTAAAAGCCCTAAAATTGATACCCTACTCCGTCGGCCCAATTCTGGAGCGCTCGACAGACGGCATGACCGTCGGCCTGCGCTCCAACTGTTGCGCGATCGAAAGACAACTCAGCAACGGCAACACGATCTGCACCTTCGCGGTCCGTGCCGCGTTCGACCAGTTCAATTTCGAAAGGGCGGTCGCGGCGGGCGCCGATTTCTTGACCGTCCGGGCGATCACAGAAATCACGCAGAGCGACCATTGCGCGAGCCTTCGTGCCGATGGCAAATGGATACGCGCGCGTTACCTGATCGGCGCCGACGGGGTCAATGGCGTCGTGCGCCGGCTTTGCGCGTCGGGTGGAACGCCGGTCCGTGGCTTTGCCCTCGAAGGCCTCATTCCCTACGCTGCGATCGGCCAAGAGCCGCGCGCGGAATTGTATTTCGGCGTCGTCGACCACGGATATGGCTGGCTCTTTCCCAAGGGCGATCACGTCAATGTCGGCATTTACACCTGCAGCGACCAGGTCGCCTTGAGCAAGGAGAGGCTGCGCGCCTATTGCCGCGACCGGCTCGGGGGCGACCGGGTCGAGCACATGGTGGGATTTCCGATCGGTTTTGGCGGAGACAGGTTCCGGCCGCGGCTGGGGCGGGTCGTGCTGGTCGGGGACGCCGGCGGGTTCGCCGAACCGCTGCTCGGCGAGGGGCTTCACAACGCGATCAAGACCGGCCAGGAGGCGGCGCAAGCGATCCTCGACACCGATGAGGCGGGTCAACATCCAGAGCGGATGGCGGCGCGGTTCGACAAGCGCGCGCGCCGCGTCCGCGTCGATGTGAGCCGCTGCAGGCGGCTTGCCTTCCGCCTGTTCTATCCGAATCTGAGGCACTTCGGTGCCCGGGCGCTTGATTTCCCGATCGCGACATCGGCGTTGCTCAACGGCTTTTCGGCCGGAAAGACGATGCGGGAGATTACCAATACGTTTCCGTGGTCGGCGTTCTACAAACCGATCAAGCCCCAATCCCTCCTCGACTTCGAGGCCTCGGAGATCCGCCTCGCGGCGTGAGCTTGCGACGGCTCGGGCGCCGCGCCCCGACGGGGCTCACCGTCCCGCGTCCAGCTTGCGCTCCAGCCGTTGGCTGTAGATCGACATGCCGAAACAGAAGACGAAGAAGATCGCGGCGACGAATACGTAGCCCTCGACGTAGTTGCCGAGCCATTGCGGGTCGGAGGCGGCCGCCTGAATGATCCCCAGCAGCTCGAATATTCCGATGAGCAGCAGCAGCGTCGTGTCCTTCACCAGCGAGATGATCGTGTTCATGATGCCGGGAAGTGCCGCCTTCAGCGCCTGGGGCAGGATGATCAGAGCCATCATCTTCCAATAGCTCAAGCCTATCGCCTGGCCCGCTTCGTACTGGCCGCGGGGAACCGATTGCAGCCCGCCGCGCACCGCTTCCGCCATATAGGCCGACCAAAACAGGGCGGTGCCGATCATGGCCCGCAAAACCTTGGAAAAGGAGACGCCCTCGGGGAGGAACAACGGCAGCATCACCGAGGCCATGAACAGGATCGTGATGAGGGGAACGGCGCGAATGAATTCGATATAGGCCGTCGCGATGAGCCTTATGGCGGGCAGCGTCGACCGGCGGCCGAGCGCAAGCAGAACGCCTAGAAGAATCGCGATGACGATGCCGGCCAGCGCCACCGTGATCGTCAGGACCAGGCCACCCCATTTGGCGGACTCGACATATGTCAGCCCCAAGAAGCCGCCGGCGAGCAGCCAGTAGGCAAGCAGCGGAAACCCGGTGAGCGCGAACAGCGCCACATACGCCTTGCCGGGGGCGCGCGGCCAAAGCAACCAGCCGGCATTGGCGGCCAGCAGCGCCGCCGTGAGATTGACCCTCCATCGCTCGGGCTCGGGATAGAATCCATAGATGAACTGGCCGAAACGCACCCTGAGAAAGACCCAGCACGCCCCGTCCGGTGCGCAGTCCTCGCGGCTCTCGCCCGACCACGTAGCGTTGATGATCGCCCAATCGATGAGCGGCACGAGCGCGCTCGCGAGCAGAAGTGCCGTCACCATAGTGAGCGTCGCGTCAAAGGGCGAGCCGAACAGGTTGGCGCGCACCCAGGCAAATGCGCGTCCCGCCATCGCCTGTTGCGGCTTTCCTTCGAAGACTATGCCTGCCATGTTCAGCGCTCCTCGATATGCACGGCGCGGTTGACGGCGTTCATCGAGGCGGCGATCACCAGGCAAATCGTGCCGTAAACCGCCATGGTGAGGGCCAACACCTCGACCGCCTGCCCGGTCTGGTTGAGTACCGTGCCCGAGACGTTCATCAGTTCAGGAAAACCAATTGCCGCGCCGAGCGAGGAATTCTTGGTGAGCGAGAGATACTGATTGGTGAGCGGCGGCACGATCACCCGAAGCGCCTGGGGAATCACCACGAGCCTCAGGGTTTGGCCGCGCGTCAGTCCGAGGGCGCGCGCCGCATCGGTCTGCCCCTTGTCGACGGCGAGAATGCCGCCGCGTACCGCCTCTGCGATGAAGGTTCCGGTATAGATCGAGAGCGCGAACCAAAGGGCTACCAGCTCCGGCACGATCGAGAGGCCGCCGGCGAAGCGAAAGCCCTGCAGGTGGGGCATGCTCCATTCGAGGGGGGCGCCGGTGATCAGCCAGGAAACGAGCGTCGGAACCGCGACGATGGTGAACGGGATCCAGCCCAGCCAGTCGAACCGGCCTTCGCGTTCGCGCCGACCGCGCGTCCATCGCGAGTAGAGGAGACATGCGACCGCGCTCAGGCCCAGCACGACGGGCGTCACCCAGAACAGATCCTGAGGCATCGGGGCGGGCAGGAACAGGCCGCGGTTGCTCAGGAATACCGTATCGGCGATGGAGAACGCCCGACGGGGTTGCGGCAACGCGCCCAGCACCGCGAAATACCAGAAAAATATCTGCAGCAGCAGGGGGATGTTGCGCAGTCCCTCCACATAGGCGGTCGCGATCGTTCGGATCAGCCAATTAGAGGAGAGGCGGGCGACGCCCACCACGAAGCCGATAAGCGTGGCGGCGACGATCCCCAGCGCCGATACGAGCAGGGTGTTGAGGATGCCGACCGCGAAGGCGCGCAGATAGGTCGCTTCGGGCGAATAGGCGATCAAGCTCGTGGGAACGCCGAAACCCGCCCGCTGATCGAGGAAGCCGTAGCCCGACGCGATATCGAGCCGCGCCAGATTGGAAACCGCGTTGTTGGCGATCCACAGGACGAACGCGCCCAACACGACGACCACGAGCCCTTGCAAAAGGAACGCCCGCTTGGCCGGGTCGCGCCACGGCGCGGAGATCCTCGTCATTGCGTCCCCGCCGGTAACGGCCATCGGCCCCTCCATGGCCCGCGTTTGGGGATCGTCTATCGGATCGGCGGCGCGTATTGCAGACCGCCATTGCTCCAGAGCGCGTTGACGCCGCGTTCGAGTCCGATGGGCGTGTCGGGCCCCAGATTGCGTTCGTAAATCTCGCCGTAATTGCCGGCCTGCTTGATCACCTGATAGCCGAAGTCCTTCGGCAGTCCGAGCAACGGTCCCAAGTCTCCCTCGGCGCCGAGCATCCGTTGCACGTCCGCGTTCTTCGAGGTGGCGCGCATGTCGTCGACATTTTGCGAGGTGACGCCGTATTCCTCGGCGTCAAGCAGGACGTAATAAACCCACTTGGCGATATCGAACCACTGATCGTCGCCGTGTTGCACGGCCGGTCCCAGCGGTTCCTTGGAGAGCACCTCGGGTAGGATCTCGTGGGCGTCGCGGTCGGCGAGCTTGAGCCGCTGGGAGGCCAATTGCGACCGGTCGCTGGTGTAGGCATCGCATCGGCCCTTGGCGTAGGCCGCCACCACCTCGTCCGCCTTTTCGAAGGTGATCGGCGTGAACTTCAGCCCGTTGGCGCGAAAGAAGTCGGCGAGATTCAACTCCGTCGTCGTGCCCTGATTGATGCATATGGTCGCGCCGTCCAGATCCTTGGCCGACTTCACGCCGATATCCTTTTTCACCATGATGCCCTGACCGTCATAGAAGAGGACGCCGACGAAGTTGATTCCCTGGCCCGCGTCGCGGCCCAATGTCCAGGTAGTGTTGCGCGACAGGATGTCGATTTCGCCCGATTGCAGCGCCGTGAACCGCTCCTTCGCGGTCAACGGCGTGAATTTCACCTTGTTGGCGTCGCCGAAGATCGCGGCCGCGAGCGCCCTGCAATAGTCGACGTCGAGGCCGGTGAAATTTCCTCGATCGTCCGGCGTCGAAAATCCCGGAAGCGCGCCATGGATGCCGCATTGCAGAAATCCCTTGGCCTTGACTTGATCGAGCTTGGCGGCGCGTGCCGGAGACGCACCCCCCCAGCCGGCCAGAACGATAAACGCGAGGACGGCCGCCATGCTATTGATTCTCATGAATTCTTCTCCGGTTCGTGTGGGCCGGACGTGGGGGCGACTCTCCAAGAGAGGGCAACGCGTGTCAACCGCTTGACATTGGGGGACAACATCATGCGTTGTGTTCGGGCTTCACATCGGGTGCTTGGGCGATGAGCCAATCCGGTCTTCGCTCGCCGGGCGCCATGATAGCCGAAACACGCGCTATGACGCCCCTGCGAATCGATCTCCACAGCGATACCAAGACCAAGCCGACCCTGGCCATGCTGGAGGCGATGACGCGGGCGGAAGTGGGTGACGAGCAACTGTTCGAGGATCCCACCGTCAACGCCCTCTGCGAGCGGGTCGCCGGCATGCTGGGCATGGAAGCCGCCCTATTCCTGCCGACGGGCACGATGTGCAACCAGATTTCGGCCGCCGTGCTGTGCCGCCCGGGCGACGAGA
>CAYVYD010000004.1:0-2319 GCA_964454415.1 uncultured Hyphomicrobiaceae bacterium
TCTGTCCGCGCGCTCCCAGGGATTGCCGGTGCCGTGCACCGCGATCCACGCCAAGGCGTAGGTGATGCGCGGCGGGATCGGCGTGATGCCCCGCTCGTAGCGGTGCACCTGGCGGAAATGCAGTCCCAGCATGTCGGCAAGCTGATTTTGATCGAGCCGCAAAATCGATTTGCGGCAATGTTTGAACTGTTCGGGAGTCATCTTTCGATCTCTCTGTTCTGACGCCCGCCGCTCCCACGAGGACATCGGCGTTGGCCGGTGTGGAACCGGGGACCGTGTACCGCCTCGACGCGCGGCTCAGACGTCGTTGCACAATGCTTAAATGGCGCGGCGCCGAGGACAGGCAGCGGGCTGCCTGGTTGGGCGGCTAGCCCGCGCTCACCATGAAGGCAATATGTCAGACGAGGTCGGGCGGTCCGCGGCTTTCGGGCGCCAGGCGGTGCCGGCCGCTCGCCGGCTCGCCGGCGGGTAACAGCGAAAATCGATCCGAAGATACAGTCGCGAGGGCGGCGTCTCCGGCGCTCGCCGGGGCGATGGCCGCGGCGACCAGACCGAGGCAGCAGGGGCAGTTCTTGACGAACAGCGGCGCGCCGCCGTCTCCGCCGGAGACGCCCTCGGCGCCGCTCGAAAAAATTGCGCCGCCGTGGCACCAGACCGCGGATTGAACGCCGACGCCGCTTTCGCCAGCGGCCAACGCGAACATGGCCGTGGCGTGGGTGACCGCGAGCGCTGCCTGAAACAGCAGGCCCAGAACGGCGAAAAACACCGCCTTGTGCGTCATCGGGTTCGAGCGAAATCGTCTCATGCGTCACTCCGGCGGATCGTCAGACGTTTGAGAAGCGGCGGGCGATATGCGGTCGAAATGATGGGCGCGGCAGCCGCCTTCCACTCCTGCCCTTGAAGCACAAACACTTGACCGTTCCAATGCCCTGTTGAATTGCGACGATGCAGAACTGGGGAAAGTGTCTGCCGCCCCCTGAAGGATATCTTGGTAAAGTCGTCGATCAGCACGTCCACGCGCACGTCCCAATCGCCAGCGAAGGGAATCTTGACATCTTGCAGTGTCAGAGTGCCGTCGGTCGCGTCGGGCCGAGCCTGCCAAACCAAGGGTTCGATCCCCCGGACCGCTTCCGACAAATGGAACCTCGCTTCCAGGGGTGGGACCACGGTGCCATTGCGATCCCTCAGGATCAGTTTGCCCGACAAAGTGCCGTGCTTACCGGCTGTCAAATGCACTTTCAGAGTGTAGGACTTTGCCGCGAGATCGAAGTCGATTTCTTGTCCGGGGCCTTCCAGCTCATAAGTTGCAATCGGCTGTCGAGATTCCGATTGCGCGATCAGAGCGCGGGGCGGCGGGTCCATATTTAGCGACGCCGTGACGGCGATGACCGCGACGAAGATTCCAATATCCGCGCCCAACGTATAGAGCAGGGACGTGCGCGCTTCCCCTTCACCCCGCGCCAAACGCGGCGTCAACCGCACGCGATTGAGCACCGCGATCGCGAGCAGCGCGGCAACCAGCGCGATTTTAAGCGCTAGCCGCACCCCATAGGCGGTCCAAAACCCTGCCAGGTCCTGCAACTGAATCCAGGCCATGATGACGCCCGCGGTCAACAGACCGATCACAGCGGGCAGGGCGAGACGAGAAAAGCGCTGAAGCGTCTGCATTGCCTCATTGGGAGGTGCCAGGCGAACGCTTAAGAACAAGGGAATGATCGAACCCGCCCAGAAAGTCGCCGCGAGCCCGTGAACGGCGACCAGCGACGTTGCGAACCACCTTGGATCAGCGGTCGCAATGTGGCCCGATCCCGCGAAACTCAAGCTGCTGACCACAGCCGCAAAGACGGCGAATATTTGCCAGCCCATGCTGCCCTCGATGCCAATCCTACGGCCGGTCACGAGGAGTATAGCGAGGCCCGCGAGCGCCATGGCGCCACTGATGCTATTGGATGACCCCAAGACGGAGGTGACGGTTTCACTGGTCAACAATGTTGCCCAATCAGCGCCCGTGAGCTGGGCTCCCAAAAGGAGGAACAGTGACAGGGTGGCAACTGCACCGAACGAGGCAGCGGCAATCACCACGCATCGGCTCGCCTTTAGGGCCGCTCCTGGAACCCCCACGCAGGCGAGCAGCAATGTGGCGCCGGCGGCAACGATCATCGCGGTGTATTGGAGAGCTCGCGCGACTAGCACCGGGTAGCGCCAGCGGTCCTCCGTCAATCGAGTTTGAATCGCGGTCAAGCTCGACGGGCCTCCGCCTTCGCCGACCCGAAACTGGAATGCACCCGCAACTGGGTGGCTATCGGCCGAGGTCACGCG
>CAYVYD010000004.1:2329-9415 GCA_964454415.1 uncultured Hyphomicrobiaceae bacterium
ATGCGGATGGGAAATTCCCGACCTTGGCCGTCAAAAAGCCGCATCCCGACCACCGTGACCGGTTCGTTGAAGGTCAAGACGAAGGTTGAAGGTGGCGCCTGGATCACGGCGCCGTCCGCCGGCTCGGTGGCCTGCAGGACGGCATGCGCATGGGCAGGCGAAGTGAGCGCCATCAACAATGCGAAGATCGCGACGGCCGACAGCGCCTGGCGTCTGATTTGGGTTAGCAGCCATCTCGTGCGTTGCAGACCGTCGATCTTGTTAACATGGCACCAACGTCCGCACTGATCACGCTGAACCGCGGAGTACCAGCGAGCAGGATCGCGTTTTGGCGTCAGATACAAATTGGTCACGGCTGTGGTGGTCAACGACGACGCCCTCTAGTTATTTGATGTTACTGTGATCACCGTGGGTCTCGGGCGCCGCGCGCACGGGCCGCTGTTCCGTCACCTTGTCCCGTTCGATGGTGAGCGAAGGTGCGGGATAATCGAGATCGTCATCATTTTGATCGGATTCGGGAACGTCGATCCAAAAAGACTGTGCCTCCTGCTCGCAAAACTGCAAAACGGGGATGTAGAGTTTGGTGCCGGGTTTGACGTCGCCAATCTTGGCTTGGAACTTGAACCTTCCTTCGACATCGGGAGCGAGACGGGCTCCCGACCAAGTGATTTCCGTTTCTCCCTTTTTGTTTCTGGAAACCGTGCTCGTCCAGCCGTCGATCGACGTGGCCGTCGCTTCTTTTAGGCTCGTGGGAAGTCTGATGCGCAGCTTTACGGTCGCATAATCGTCGCAACCATGGGGCACTCGAAGCTCCCCCTGATATAGGGTATCTAGATTTGCCAGGGGGGGCGCCAATTGGGGATGGGCAAAGGCAGTGGTCGGAGTCAGGAGGCCCAAGACGAACACCGTTGCCAATGCCGCCAGGCGACGTCTTTGGCGGCAAACCTGCTTCCGATGCGGCAGCGTGAACTGGCGCATCACCCACCTCCTCAAACCCTGGCACCACGGATCATGCGTGGCGTTCAGGCAATCAGTGCCTGTCAAACCAGACGCAAACCTAGTTTATGGCCGCCCCCGGCGGTGCCGGTGCGAACCAGCAATTGGTGCGCTGCCATTTCTGACACGCCTTGCCATTTGGCGCGTATTTCACACATATCTGCGTGCAGAATTTGCAACGTTGCTTGCTGTAGCAATGGCGCCAAATCCGTTGGCCACCTTCGGCCTTCGTGGTGCTGTGGGCTGTTCGGATACGAGGCGAAGCGTCGAGTCCGAGCAATTGGGGCCGCTGAACCGGTGATTCATAGCCGGACCAGGCCGCCAGGCTCGTGGCCGCGGTCAACAGGGTCGCCGACAGAGCCAATAAGGATATTGATTTCATCGTCATCTCCTTCCTTTGCAAGGTTAGGAACGGACCCTTGCGGTGCCCTGGATTGAAGCATGCCGGACGTTCGATTGGTTCGACCGCCCGGCATGCCCTGCCCATGCTTCGGTTACGGCAAGCTCAGCGAGAAACCCGAAACGATCCGCCAGTCGGGTTCGGACTGGGTTCCGTTGAAGTTGTTGGAAACGGGGATCCCGAGCGAGACGAAGCCCGCCATGCCGTCGCCGGCGACCCGCAGCCCAGGCGACAGGTAGAGCGTGTTGCCGCCGGTGTCGGGATCGATCACGCCCGAGGCTTCCTCCTTGTCGCTCCACTCGCCGTTGAGCTCGACGATCACGTCGAGGCTCGGCCCGTGGCTGTGCGGTTGCGCGCCTGGCTCGTCATGGTGCTGCGCCTCGCCAAACAGGCGGTAGGAGAGCGAGGCGTTGTAGAGAAACCGGTCGCCCAGATCGACGTCCTGCGTGCCCTCATTGGCGAAGACGTAAAGCGTGCTGGCGTCGAAGGTGACGGGACCGATGGGCTGCGTGAAGGCGCCGCCGAATTGTAGATCGACCGCGCCCGAGCCCGGCTGGAACTCGGCCTCGAAGCTGTTGCCCTCGAGGTCCTTGTCGCCGGTCGAGCCCGTCGGCAGCTCGATCCCGCCGATGAGGGCGATCGCCTGGCCGGTCTCCGGGTTGCGGTAGAGCCGCACCTGGCCGGTCAGCGTCAGGTCGCCCACACCTTCTGCCGTGCCCAGCTTCTCGACCTCGAACTCGCCGTCGTGCTCCTCGCCCTCGAAGATTTCCGAGCGGCTCACCCAGGGCATGGCGAGGCCCAAGGTGAAGAAGTCGGTGAGGCCGTAGAACAGGCCGACCGTCGCGCTCTGGATCTTGCCCAGCGAATGGACGTCGCGGTCCTGCATGGCGGATTCGATCAATGCCACCTCGCTCAACCGCGACAGCGCGGTGAATTCATGGGTGACGGAAACCACCTTTTGTCCCGCCGCCAACGTGTTGGCGGACTGGGTGATTATTCCCGCCCCCGTGGCGCTGTCGGTGACACCGCTCGGGTGATGCGCCAAGGCGGCATCCGTGGATAGCGCGGCCGAAAACGACAGCGTCAATGCCGCGGCGCCGACAAGCAAAAATCGATCATATGTGTTCCTGGTCATTGGTTCCCCCAATACTCGAATTGCTGTTTCCCCTGGACAGGTGAATCCTGCCCAGTCCGATTCCCCACGGGACCGGCTAATCGGCGGCCCGCGGGGCGGCGAATTGCACAAAGATCAGGCGGGTTGAGGGGGGCCGCGGCTTTCGGGCGCCAGGCGGTGCCGGCCGCTCGCCGGCTTGCCGGCGGGTAACAGCGAAAATCGATCCGAAGATACAGTCGCGAGGGCGACGTCTCCGGCGCTCGCCGGGGCGATGGCCGCGGCGACCAGACCGAGGCAGCAGGGGCAGTTCTTGACGAACAGCGGCGCGCCGCCGTCTCCGCCGGAGACGCCCTCGGCGCCGCTCGAAAAAATTGCGCCGCCGTGGCACCAGACCGCGGATTGAACGCCGACGCCGCTTTCGCCAGCGGCCAACGCGAACATGGCCGTGGCGTGCCAAACCGCGAGACCCGCCTGGAACAGCAGGCCCAGAATGGCGAAACACGCCACACTGCGTTTAACGCGGTTTGAGCGAAATCGTCTCATGCGTCACTCCAGCACATCGCCAAAGGGTCGCGAAGCAGCCGGCGAAATGCAATCGAAATGATCGCCACCAGCCCCCTTTTCCGTGCCGGTTCGTGACCCGATTGCCACAGGTCAAGCAAGCACATGGTCAAGCACGTGACGCTGAAATCTCCGGAAAACAGAGGAAAGTTCCACTGTCGCGGCGGCTGCGCGGCGGCGACTGCCGCAGTGCCTGAACCGGGAGGCGTCATTGAACATGCTGGACCAAAGTCCAGCAGCCAGGGCAACGATTAAACGCCCAATTTGCCGCCCGTTTCAATCGCGCTCGCGCTTCTTGGGCGCGAGCCGCCGCACCAGCCGGCCGGCCGCGTAGAGCACGCCGAAGCCGATCAGCAGGCCGAGCACGGCGAAAAAGATCGCCGGAATGAAGTCGACGAGCGTCATTCAATCATCACCACGGCGCGACTCCCCGAAAGCGTGCCCGCCAAGTGCGCCTCCAGCGCCGCCTGGGCGTCCTCGAGCGAAAACCGCGTCAGCGTCGGGTGGATGGCGTTGCGGGCCGCGAAGTCGAGGGTGCGGCGGATCTCCTCGGGCCCGCCGGTGGTGGACCCGGTCAGCCTACGCGAGCCGTTCAGCAGGGCGCCGGGCTTCACCTCGATCATGTCGGGCGAAGCGCCCAGAACGACGCAGGTGCCGCGCTGGGCGAGCCCCGGAAAGGCCTGGGTGACCGCCTTGGCCGAGGGCGCGGTGTTGAGGATCACGTCGGCGCCGCCCCAGGACTGCAGCCGCGCCGCCACGTCGTCCTGGCGCGCGTCGATGAAGAGCTCGGCACCTAGCCGCCCGGCCTCCTTGGCCTTCTCCTCGTGGCTCGAGATCACCGCGACGCGCGCGCCCATGGCGGCGGCGTAGAGCACGCCCAGATGGCCGAGCCCGCCCAGCCCGATCACCGCCACCCGGTCGCCGGCGCGGTAATTGGCCTCCTTGAGCCCGGTGAAGACGGTGAGGCCCGCGCACATCAGCGGCCCCGCCTCCTCGAAGGGAATCCGTTCCGGTAGCCGCGTCACCGCATGCGCCGGCGCCACCATGTAGTCCTGGAAGCCGCCGTCCTGGGTGACGCCCGTCACCTCGGTGTCCTTGCAATAGACCTGATCGCCCCGCTTGCAGGACCGGCAGTGACCGCAGGAATCGAACAGCCACGCCACGCCGGCGCGGTCGGCGACCGCGAGCCCCTCGACGTCCTCGCCAAGCGCGTCGATCACGCCGGCCACCTCGTGCCCCGGCACCCGGGGATATTTGGCAAAGGTCGTGTAGGGAAAGGCGCCCTGCCACACCGCCACGTCGCCGTGGCACACGCCGCAGGCGTGCACGCGCAGGCGCACATAGCCCGCCCCAGGCTCCGGAATGTCGCGCTCCTCGAGCTTGAGCGGCGCGCCCGCCTCCCTCACCACCATAGCCCTCATCGCTAACCTCCCGTCCCGTCGTTGTGGATCCACGGCGGCGTCGGCCGCTTTTGTGTCAGGCTAGAGCCTCGACCCGCGATAGGCCAGCGTCCAAATCGGTCTCCGCCCCAGCGGCCCCACCGGTCGATTGGTCGACAGCCATCCACCTCCCGCCCGCCGCTCACCCATTGACCTTGCCCCGCCCTAGGGCCACGTTTCGTCCATGGCCCCCGCAACGGGGGAATCGGCACCGGCGCCGCCGGCACGTCAATGTTGGAGCGCTCGATCGAGCGGACCCGGTCATGTTTCTGAAACGCCTTGATCTCTTCTCCTTGCTCGGATTTCGCGTCAGCGTGGACCTCTCCTGGGTCTTTCTGGCGGTTCTGGTCGTCTGGACGCTCGCCACCGGCTACTTTCCCCAGGCGCTGCCCGATCAACCCGCCAGCATCTATTGGTGGATGGGGGTGGCTGGCGCCATCGGCCTGTTCGTCTCGATCATCTTGCACGAATTCGCCCACGCGCTCGTCGCCCGTCGCTACGACCTGGCGATCGCCGGCATCACGCTGTTCGTCTTCGGCGGCGTCGCCGAGATGACCGAGGAGCCGAAGAGCGCGACGGCCGAGTTCATGATGGCGATCGCCGGGCCGCTCTTGAGCGTCTTTCTCGCGGTGCTGTTCTACCTGTTGAATACGGGGCTCGTCTCCGGCATGGACCTGCCCGCGCTTTCCGCCGTGCTCGGCTATCTGGCGCTGATCAATTTCGTGCTCGCCGTCTTCAACATGCTGCCCGCCTTTCCGCTCGACGGCGGCCGCGTGTTCCGCTCGATCGCCTGGTGGTGGACCGGCAGCATCGCCCGCGCCACCCGCATCTCCGCGCGGCTCGGACGCATCTTCGCCGGTTTCTTCATGGCGCTCGGCCTGTTCAACCTGATCTCCGGCAACACCATCGGCGGCATCTGGATGATGCTGATCGGCTTCTTCATCTATCATGCCGCCGGCTCCTCGCGCATGCAGCTCGCCGTCGGCACGCTGTTGAGGGGCGTGCCGCTCGCCCGCGTCATGAAGGCCAATCCGGTGAGCGTTCCGGCGGACGCCACGATCGGCGAGCTCGTGGAGGAGTATTTCTATCCCTTCCACCACCGGTTTTTCCCGGTCGTCAGCGACGGGGCGCTCGAGGGCTGCGTCGACGTCAAGCAGGTGCGGGAGATCGAGCGCAAGGACTGGGCCTCGACCCGGGTGCGCGACGTCATGACGCCGCGCGCCGAGGCCAGCATCCTCGACCTCGATCAGGACGCCTTGCGGGCGTTCCAGAAGATGCAGACCAAACCGGCCGGCCATTACATGGTGACGCGCGCGGGCCGGCTGGTCGGCGTCGTCACGCCCAAGGACGTCATGGCCTATCTCACCATCCATCTCGAGCTCGAGCAGGACCTGCTCGAATCGAAGCTCGGCGACGCCCCCGGCCTGCCGGGCCGCGGGTGAGGTCGGGCTCCGGCCCCGCCCTCGCGGCCGCGCCGCGCCGTCCGCCGTTGCGGCGCGGCGCGCCTTGCATTACCACCTTCCCATGAACGTCGCGCCCCGATCCGATCGCGCCGCCGCGGCCGCCGCCGAGCCGGCCTGCGCGGCGCTGCTGGCGAGCCTGTTGAGCGGCCGGGCGCTGCTGGCGCGCGAATTGGCCCGCGAAACGGGCCTGCCCAGCGGGACCGTCGCCACCCTGCTCGCCCGTCTGCAGGATTTGCACCTGCTCGCCCAGCTCCGCCAGGGCGGGCGCAGCTACTACCGGCTGAACGCCCCGGCGGCCGCCCTGCTCGAGCGCGCCGCGGGGCTCGCGGCCCGGCCCGCGCGGGTGCGGGTCCGCACCGGTCCAAGGGACCCGGCGCTGCGGCGCGCGCGCTCCTGCTACGGTCATCTGGCGGGGGAATTGGGTGTTTGGCTGTTCGAGCGGCTCGCCGCCCGGGGGCTGCTCACGCCCGGCGGCGGCGTGCACGAGGTCACGCAAGCGGGCGCGCGGTTCTTCGCCGATTTCGGCGTCGCAGTAACCGGCCTCGGGGAGCCCGCGTGCGGGACCTGCCTCGATTGGAGCGTGCGGCGGCCGCATCTGGCGGGTTCCCTGGGCAAGGCTCTGCTCGCCCGCCTCTACGTCCTGGGCTGGGCGGCGCCCGGCCGCGCGACGCGCGCCGTGCGTTTCACCAGCGAGGGCGAAGCCGCCTTCACCGCGCGGTTCGGCTGAGGCATGGCCGGGCAAGCGGCGCTTCCGGGCGGTTACTTCGCGCGCCCCTTCGTCCTCCACTGTGCGGCCTTCGCGGCGCTGGCGGTCATGTATGCCGCGAACATGAGCGTGCTCGGCGGCCGTGCCACGCTTGCCATGATGGCGATCGTGCAGGCGGCCGCGGTGGCGCTCCACGCGGCGGCCTGGGCGTCGCGAAGGAGGCTCTCCTTCGGCGCCCGGTCGGTGCTGGTGGTGCTTGCCCTGCTCGGTCCGCTCTACACCCTCCTGGTGTTCTCGCTTTACGCGTTCGCCGTCACGGACGCGCTCCCGCTTCGGGCGCTCCCGCCCCTATTGGCGCTGCTTTGCCTGTTGCAGATGGGACTGGCGCTGCGCCGCCCCTGACGCCG
>CAYVYD010000004.1:9515-29533 GCA_964454415.1 uncultured Hyphomicrobiaceae bacterium
CCTTGAACGCAGCAGATGGAGATTGCCCATGGACATCACCCAGGTGCACGACATCGCCAAGCGGCTGGTCGATCTGCACGGCGCCAAGGCCGAGGCCGAGGCCGCCCAAAAGCTCCAGCAAGCCGAGCAGGCGGGAGAGGCCGAGGCGATCGAGCTGTGGCGCCGCGTCCGCATCGCCGTGCGCGAGGCCAAGCCCGCGCACGAGAGCTGACCGGCGCAGGGCGCGCAGGCGCGGCGGCTCTTCCCGCCCGCGGCATCGCGAAACCGGAGCCGCCGCCGGCGCCCCGAGGCGCAATCCGCAAATCAACGGGGGCAATCATGGAAGTGGTCTTGGGCATGGCGGTCCTGCTCGTCGCGGGCACGTCGTTTTGGGCGTTCCTGACGCTCAAGAAACGGATCGAGTTTCTCGAGCACGAGGTCCGCTGGCTGCGGGCCGAGTTCAACGAATACAAGCCCTACTCCTCGCGCGCCGAGCCGTGAGCGCGCGGCCGGTCCGGAGGCGGCGATGGGGACAATGAAATGTGATCGCCCCCCGCCATAAGGGCAATTGATCTCGTCATTGAAGGGGTTCACAGTGGTTGAAAGCGCGCGACTCGGGGAGTCGCGCGCGCAAAGCAATCAGAAAACACGGCTGGGCGAAGAGGCACGTTTGATCCCAATTAGGGAGAAAGCCATGTGTGATTATTCGCTGGAAGCCTACCGCAGCCGGCCCGCCCGCCAGGGCGAGCGTTACAAGACCAGCCGCTTTCCGAGCGGCAGCATCGGGTTCACCGCGCCCGGCGACGGCCTGACCGCCGTCTGCATGGCCTGCGACACCCGCCTCGCGCTCGAGGGGCTGTCCGAGGCGGTGCAAGAGGCCTGCGGCGTCGGTCCGGCGGCGGAAGCGACCTTCACAAGGCTCGAGACGCGGCTCTACCGCGACGCGGTGCGCTTCGACAACGGCGCCGAGCTCAGCCTGCAGCGGCTGGGTCCCGGCGTCGAGGCCCACGTGCTCGACGCGCTCTCCGAGCCGCGCCGGATCTTTGAGACGGCCGAGCTGGTCTAGCAGGTTCCCGCTGCCGCGGCGGGCGGCGGCGAGGGGTGCGTCCCTCGCCCGGCCCGCCGTGGACCGCCCGGCCGTCCGCCCCCGGCTCGGCCGTGCGGCGGGGCGGGAGACACGGAACGGACCACGCGGGATGGACCGCGCGGGACCGACGGTCTAGGACGGGGGCATGACCTTGAAGCTCACCTCGCCCGCTTTTGCCCAGGGCGGCGCGATCCCTAAGGATTGCACCTGCGAGGGCGCGGACGTTTCGCCGCCGCTCGTTTGGGAGGGCGTGCCCGGGGGAACGCGGAGCCTCGCCCTCGTCGTCGACGACCCCGACGCACCCGATCCGGCCAAGCCCCGCATGGTCTGGGTTCATTGGCTGCTCTACGCCATCCCCCCCGATGCGGCGGGGCTCGCCAAGAACGCGGGCGCCGGCGCGGTGCCGGAAGGCGCCCGCTTCGGCGTCAACGACTTCAAGCGCGCCGATTACGGCGGCCCCTGCCCGCCCGTCGGCCGCCACCGCTATTTCTTCAGGCTCTACGCGCTGGACCGTGTCCTGGAGGGGCTGGAACGGCCGACCAGGGCGGAGCTCGATGCGGCCATGCGAGGCCACGTGCTGGCCGAGGCCGAGCTTATGGGGACGTATGAGAAGGGGGGTTGAGGAGGGCGGATCGCCGGCCCCGCCCCCTACCCCTCCCCCGGCAGATATGCCTTCGCCTCTTCCTTGATGAAGTCGATCAGCGCGCGGGTCTTGGCGGGAAGGTGCGCGCGCTCCGGCGTGATCAGCGAGATCGCGCGCCGCTGCCGCTCCACCTCCCAGCCCGGCAGCAGGCGCTGGATCGAGCCCTCCGCGAGCTCGTCGGCGATGGCGTAGTCGGGGAGCACGCCCGCGCCCGCGCCCTCCAGGATGAAGCCCTTGGCGGCGACGCCGCTGTCGGTGGTGACGGTCGCCTCGAGCTCGAGCGCCGCCCGCTCGCCCCCGGGGCCGACCAGCCGCAAATGGCCAGGGTCGGGGAGCTGCGCGATGGCGATCCAGGGCGCGCCCTCGAGATCGGAAGGCGCGCGCACCGGGTTGGCCCGCGCCCAGCCGCGCGCCGCGCACGGCACCAGCCGGGTGAAGCCGATCCGGGCGATGCGCAGATTGGGGTCGGTCACCTCGCCCATGCGGATCGCCACGTCGATGTTGCTCTCGATCAGGTCCACGGGGCTGTCGTCGAGCACGAGGTCCAGCCGGATCTCGGGGTAGCGGGCGTGGAACGGGGCGGCGATCTTGGCGAACACCGTCAGCCCGAAATTGACCGAGCAGGAGACCCGCACCAGGCCGCTCGCGCCGGAAAGCCCCGATTCGAGCTCGGCCTCCGCCGCCTCGGCCACGTCCAGCATCTGCCGGCAGCGGGCGTAGAAGCGGCGGCCCTCTTCCGTGAGCGCCAGCGCCCGGGTGGTGCGCAGCAGCAGTTGCGCCCCCAGGCTCCGCTCCAGCTTCGCCACATGGGCGCTCACCACCGATTTGCTCAGGTTGAGCGCCGCGGCGGCGGCCGAGAAGGTGCCCTCCTCGACGACCCTGGCGAACACGCCCATGCGGTAGAGGTCCTTGAGCATCGCCGGGGCCCGGTCAATTGTCCTTTTTAAACGTACAATTAGTTCTATCTTCTTGTATTTTTGATCGCCTGGCAATGCCCTATAGTCAAGGCCGACCACCGACCAATGACAAAACCAAAGAGACCAAAGAGGAAACCCCCATGTCTGGACCGATGACCGGTGTGAGGATTCTGGATTTGACGGCGATGCTGTCGGGCCCCTGGGCCACGGCGCTGCTCGCCGATCAGGGCGCCGACGTGATCAAGATCGAGATCCCCCATGTGGGCGATTTCACCCGCGCGCTCGGCCACAGCCGCGCCGGCCTTCCCGCCATGTTCCTCAACATCAACCGCAACAAGCGTTCGCTGACCCTCAACCTCAAGGAGAAGCACGGCGTCGACCTCTTGAAGCGGATGGTCGAGGGCGCCGACGTCGTGGTGCAGAACTTCCGTCCCGGCGTGGTCGATCGGCTCGGCATCGGCGCCGACGACCTGCGCGCCCTCAAGCCCGAGCTGATCTACGTCTCGATTTCGGGCTTCGGCGAGAAGGGCCCTTGGGTCGGCAAGCCGGTCTACGATCCGCTGATCCAGGCGGTCTCCGGCCTCACCACCATCCAGGCGGGCTCCGACCAGGAGCGCCCGCGGCTGGTGCGCACCATCGTTCCCGACAAGCTCTCCGCCGTCACCATCAGCCAAGCCATCACCGCGGCGCTGTTCGAGCGCGAGCGCTCAGGGAAAGGCCAGCACGTGCGCATCTCGATGCTGGACACCGTCCTCCAATTCCTCTGGGCCTCCGACATGAACGCCCACACCTTCGCCGACAAGCCGGTTACGGAAGAGAAGGCGGCGAGCTTCATCGACCTGATCTACGAGACCAAGGACGGCTTCATGACCGTCGCGGTGATGAGCGACAAGGAATGGCGCGGCGCGTGCCAGGCCTTCGAGAAGCCCGAATGGCTGGAGGACCCCCGCTTCAAGGACGCCAAGGCCCGCGACAAGCACGTCAACGACCGCCTGATCATGACCCAGGAGGTGCTCAAGACCCGCACCACGGCCGAGTGGATGGAGCGGCTGGAGGCGGCGGACGTGCCCTGCGCGCCGGCGCTGAAGCGCAGCGAGGTCTACCATCACCCCCAGGTCGAGGCGATGGACTCCGTCATCACCTACAACCACCACGCCGCGGGCGCCCTGCGTCAGGCCCGCCACGCCGCCCGCTTCGAGCGCACGCCGGCCGGCATCCGGATGGGCGCGCCGTTGCTCGGCGAGCACAATGACGAGCTGCTGCGGGAACTCGGTCTGAGCGACGACGAGATCTCGGCGCTGAAGGGCGCCGGCGTCGTCGGCACGGAAATGGACGGCCGCCGCGAGGCCGCCGAATAGAACGGAACCACGGCCCCGACTTCAGGTCCGGACGGGGCCGTGCCTGGCGGCGAGCGCAATGGCCCAACTCGGTCAGGGCCGTTGCGCTCGCGCCGTTTCAGGCCCTTGATCTGTACTATACTGCTCGCTGGCCGCGCGATCGGTTGAATCGGGTGCCCGGCGCGTATATGTGGTGAGCCAATGATCGAACTTTTTTACGACGCCACGCCGAACGGCCGCAAAGCCCTCATCATGCTCGAGGAGTGCGCCCTCCCCTACAATCTCAACTGGATCGAGATCGCCAAGGGCGACCAGCATCACCCCGGCTACCTTAAGATCTCGCCGGGCGGCAAGATCCCGGCGATCATCGACCCCGAGGGGCCGAATGGCGGGCGCGTCACCGTGTTCGAGACCGGCGCGATCCTGCTCTACCTCGCCGAGAAGACGGGCAAGTTTCTCTCGAGCGATCCCGTCGAGCGGCTGGAGGCCATCAAGTGGCTGTTCTGGCAGACCTCGAGCATGGGACCCTTCGTCGGCCAGGCGGTCCATTTCATCAACTACGCCCGCGACCGCGGCATCGAGGACAATTACGCGCTCGAGCGTTACACCGCCGAGGCCGAGGGCGTCTACGACGTGCTGGAGGAGCACCTCGAGGGCCGCGACTTCATCGCCGGCGCCTATTCGATCGCCGACATCGCCGCCTTCCCCTGGGTGCGCGTCGCCAAGGGCCACGGCATAGACATTGGCGAATACCCCAATATCGGGCGCTGGAGCGCGGCCATCGCCGGGCGCCCCGCCACCCGCGTCAAGCCCAAGATCCCGGAGAAGGAGGCCTCCTTCGAGCGCGTCGACGGGGCCGACGAGGAGGCGTGGAAGAATTTGTTCGACAAGAAGCCCAAATCCGCCGCGCGCGGCGCCGGGACCTGATCCCGGCCTGGGCCCGGAAGGGCCGTGCGGCAGCCGATTGTAAAGGAGAGGATCCCCCGATGAACGTACACGTAAAGCCCGCGCTTCCGATGCTGATCGACGGCAAGCTCGTCTCCAGCAACAAGACCTTCGACGTCGACGACCCCGCCACCGGCAAACCCTTCACCCAGTGCCCCGACGCCACCCGCGAGCAGCTCGAGGAGGCCGTGGCCGCCGCCAAGCGGGCGTTTCCCGCCTGGGCGGCGGCGCCCTATGCCGAGCGCAAGGCGCTGCTCGAGAAGCTGGGCGAGCGCATCAAGGAAAACGCCGGCGCGCTGGCCGAGCTCGTCACCCTCGAAGTCGGCAAGCCGCTGGACAAGGCCAAGCAGGAGATCGCGGGCGCCGTCTACTGGCTCAAGGGCTTCGCCGACATCGAGCTTCCGATCGAGGTCCTGAAGGACAACGAGAAGCAGCGCGTCGAGCTCCGCCGCAAGCCGTTGGGCGTGGTCGGCGCCATCCTGCCCTGGAACTATCCGGTGCTGACCGCGGTTTGGAAGATCGCCCCGGCGCTGATCACCGGCAACACCCTCGTCATGAAGCCCTCGCCCTACACGCCGGTCGCCACCCTCAAGCTCGCCGAGCTCGCCCACGGCCTGTTCCCCGACGGCGTCGTCAACATCGTCTCGGGCGGCAATGAGCTGGGCGCCTGGATGACCACCCATCCAGACATCCGCAAGATCAGCTTCACCGGCTCCGCCGAGACCGGCAAGAAGATCATGGAGAGCGCCTCGACCAACCTGAAGCGCCTGACCCTCGAGCTCGGCGGCAACGACGCGGGCCTGGTGCTCGACGACGTCGAGCCCAAGAAGATCGCCAACGACCTGTTCTGGTCGCGCTTCTCTAACAACGGCCAGGTCTGCGTCGCCATGAAGCGCCTGTTCGTGCCGGAGAAGCTCGCCGACCCCATCGCCGAGGCGCTGATCGAGGTCGCCAGGAAGGCAAAGGTCGGCAACGGCTTCGAGGAGGGGACCGAGATCGGCCCCGTCCAGAACCGCATGCAGTACGAGAAGGTGAAGGCGATCTTCGACGACGCCGTCGCCAAGGGCGCCAAGGTGCTCTATCAGAGCGAGGTGCCGGAGGGCGACGGCTATTTCTTCCCCGTCACCATCCTCGCCGACGTCAAGCCCGGCATGCGCATCGTCGACGAGGAGGCCTTCGGCCCGCTGCTGCCGATCCTCACCTATTCCGACCTGGAAGAGGCGCTCGAGCGCGTCAACGGCACCGAATACGGCCTCGGCGGCTCGGTGTGGAGCTCCGACACGGGCCGCGCGGCCGAGATCGCCGAGCGCTTCGAGTCGGGCTCGGCCTGGGTCAACCAGCACCCGGCCATGGGTCCCGACATCCCCTTCGGCGGCGTCAAGGGCTCGGGCATCGGCGTCGAATGCGGCCGCTGGGGCGTCGAGGAATACACCTCGATCCAGGTGGTCAACGTCAAGAAGTAGCCGTTCCCGCTCCATCGGGCGTTCCATGGGGTGTCATGCCCGGACTTGTTCCGGGCACCCGATGGGGCGCCCATGGCCGGGCTGGCACACCCGTCGCGAGCGCCCTATCGGACCGCCGGGACAAGCCCGGCGGTGACGAGGCGAAGAGG
Source organism: uncultured Hyphomicrobiaceae bacterium (assembly GCA_964454415.1). Lineage (GTDB taxonomy): Bacteria > Pseudomonadota > Alphaproteobacteria > Rhizobiales > Methyloligellaceae > JAJFHN01. The sequence goes on from CAYVYD010000004.1 coordinate 16,036, forward strand.
TCCGAGCCGTGCCGGCGACGGCTAGGGATGGCTTCCGCCTCCCCTGGGTCTTTGCGCGCGCGCGCCGGCGCGGCTACTCTCCGCCGCGTCCGATTCGCAGGAAACTGGGGCCCCCTACCATGCGCGTGCTCATCAAATGGCTCGACGACCATCTCGAGCGCAGCGTCATCCTGGTCAATTACGCCGTGCTGGCGGGGATCATCTTCGTCGAGGTGATCCGCCGCTTCGCCTTCGCCGAGCAGGCCGCCTGGAGCACCACCATCCCAATCTATCTGTTTCTCTGGGTGGTCTGGGCGGGCTGCGCCTACAACGTCAAGACGCGGAGCCACCTGCGCTTCGACGAGCTGCGTGCGCGGCTTCCCCGCGGCGGCCAGATGGCCTGCCTGGCGCTCGACGCCTTGCTGTGGCTCGTCTTCTCGGGGATCGTCATCGTCTATACGGGCGAGCAGGTGCTGGTGGCGCGCGAGAATTTCTCGATCGTGCCGGGCACCGACGACGTCATGCAGTGGTGGTTCTATCTGGCCACCCCGCTCGCCTTCGCGCTCTTGATTGTGCGCGTGCTCCAGAACCTGGTCCAGGACATCGCCGCCTACCGCGCGGGCCGCCCCCTCGTCATCCGATCCTCCGCCTTCCGCGAGGAGCGCGCCTAGATGGAGGCGGTCTGGATCACGCTGCTCTCGGCCGCCGTCATCGGGCTCTTCGTGCTCGGCGTGCCGATCTTCCTGGTGATCGGGTTCTGGGTGATAGGCGCCAGCCTGGTGATCGACTTCACCCTCGCCAATCTGGGGGTCACGCTTTACGAGGGTCTCAATTTCTATGGCCTGCTCGCCATGCCGCTCTTCGTCCTGACCGGCGACCTCATCAAGGGCGCCGGCATCGCCAAGCGGCTCTCCGACTTCGCCTACGCCGCGCTGGGCTGGATGCGGGGCGGGCTGGCGATGGCCTCGCTTGGGGCCTGCGGCCTGTTCGCCGCCATTTCCGGCTCCAACGCGGCCACCACCGCCACCATCGGCTCGATCATGCATCCGGAGATGGTCGAGGGCGGCTACGACAAGAACTTCGCCGCCGCCACCGTGGCCGCCGGCGGCACCGTCGGCATCATCATACCGCCATCGATCATCTTCATCGTCTACGGATTTCTGCTCAACCTCTCCATCAGCGACCTCTTCATCGGCGGCATTCTGCCGGGCGTCCTGATGGTCGCCGTCATGCAGTTCGCCTGCTGGCTGGTGTCCCGCGCCAATGGCTGGGGGCACTTGATCGCCTTTTCGCCCGTCGGGGTTCTGCGCGCCGGCCTCGCCGCCTGGCCCGGCTTCGCGGCGATCCTGCTGGTCATCTGGGGTATCTATTCGGGCGCCTTCTCGCCGACCGAGGCCGCTGGTGTCTCGGCCGGCTTTTGCCTGATCGCGGGGCTCGCCTTCTATCCACTCCACGCGCTGCTCCGTGGCCGCGGCGGCGCCGGGACGCCGGCCGGTGGCGCGGCCGCGAGCCTCGTCATCGAGGGGTTCTCGCCGCGCGCGCTTCCCGGCCTCATCATGCGCTCGGGCGTCATCACCGGCATGCTGGTGCCGCTGGTGGCGATCTCGGTGGTGATGCAGCAGATCCTGACCCTGCTCGGCGCCAACGCCTTCGTCACCGGCTTGCTCGGCTCGCTCGGCGGCTACCACGCCGTGCTGTTCGCCTGCATGGCGCTGGTGCTGATCGCCGGCACCGTGCTCGAGAGCCTGCCCAACACCATCATCCTGGCGCCGATCCTGGCGCCGATTGCGGTCGGCATCGGCGTCGATCCCGTCCACTTCGCGGTGATCTTCCTGGTGGGCGACGCCATCGGCTTCATCACGCCCCCCTACGGCCTCAACCTCTACGTGGCGAGCGGCATCACCGGCATCCCCTATTTCCGCCTGCTGAAATACACCATGCCCTATCTCGTGGCCTTGCTCGCCGCCTGGCTGGTCATCGCGCTGCTGCCGGGGCTTTCGACCGGGCTTTTGAGCTACATGGCGGGGGGCGCCCACGCCGTTCCGTGATCGCCTCGGGGGCCCGCTAGCTCCGCCACCAGCGCCGCGGCTCGACGTTGACGGCCTCCTTGCCGGCCGGCAGCTCGCGCGCCACGTCGTGGATCTCCTGATAGGTGTCGTGCCCGCCCGACCAGGCGTTGAGCCGCTCGCGCCAGGCCTCCCACGCCTCGGGCCTATGCTGGGGCGAGCACATCTTCTCCGCCTCCGCGATCGCCTCCTCGGAGAGCGCCGCGACGCGGATGCCGCCCTTGGCGTAATGGGTCCCCGGCAGCGGCGGGTCACTGGCGCCGACGATCTGGTAGAGCCCCGCCTCGTTGCAGCCCTGCGCCCAGATCTGCGTCGTGTAGGCCGATTCCATGACCGCGTCCTGGAGGGCGGGCTCCAGCGCCTCGAAACTTTGCAGCCGCATCGCGGTTCCCGCGCAGCCGGCGAAGAATCGAAGCTGCACGTCCTGCGACATCACCGGCACCATGTTGGCGTGGACGGCGGCGCTCGACCACGTCTCCGCGCCGTCAACCAGGCCCTGCTTGAGCCCGTCCAGCGTCTCCTCCCAGGCGATCGGCACCGGATTGAGGTTCATCAGCTCCATGGCGATGCGCCCGAGCTGGGTGCCGGTCACCCGGTTCTTGGTGCCGGCCAGCTCGCGCACGCTCTTGACGGTCGGCTTGTTCTCCCACTTCTTGCCCAGCATAAGCCCGCGCAGCTCGGCGTGGCTGAACAGGAACTCGAGCTTGTGGCGCTTGCGCAACGGCTCGCGCAGCAGCGCCTCGCTCCTGGGATGGTAGAAGAAGTAGTACATCGAGGCCCGGCTCGGGAACATGTAGGCGTAGTCGAGCACGTTGAAATAGGGCGCGCCGCCGGCCGCGTTCTGGGTCGAGGAGGCGTAGATGTCGACGATCCCCTGCAGCGCCTTCTTGACGCAGTCGAGCTGGCCGCAGATCTGGCTGGCGCCCAGAAACTCGATGCGGATCGCGCCGTCGGTGCGCTCCTCCAGGTCCTGGACGAAGCTCAGCGCGCCCGAATGCTCGATCTCGCGGACGAAGTCGTTGATGGTGGCGGCGCCGAATTTGAGCGTCGCCTTGGGGGCCTTGGCGAAGCGCTTCTGGTATGTCGAGTTGGCGGCCTCGGCCAGCCGCGGCAGGCTGACCGCGCCGCCTAGACCCGACAGCCCGATCAGCGTCGAGGCGACGCCGTAGCGCGCGCTCACCCGCAGAAAGTCGCGCCGGCTCACGCCCTTGAGCTTGGACCTCAACGTGTCTTCCATCCGAATAGGGTTCCTCGACAATGATTGCCCGGCGTTTGTGCACGTCAACGCCCGCGCCGGCAACAGATGAGGGGCATGATTTTTTTCCACTTTCGCCGGCCGGCGCGAAACCGCCGCCGGCCTGGGCGGTGAGTCCCTCGATCACAATCGCGCGATGGCGCCGGCCCCGGTGGCGCCCGTCTGCCCGCCCCGCTATGGTGCGGCCCACAATGTATCCCAATGGCAGGAGAGTGCCCGACGTGACACCGGATCGGATCGAGAGCCACCGCATTACCAACGCACTGACCGGCGACAGCTTCGAGCAGGCGGCCGACGATTGCGTGCTGCGCGCCGCCCTGCGCGCCGGCCTCGGCTACCCTTACGAGTGCAATTCGGGCGGCTGCGGAAGCTGCAAGTTTACCCTCGTGGAGGGCGAGGTCGAGGTACTGTGGCCGGACGCGCCGGCGCGGCGCGAGCGCGACGTCGAGAACAGGCGCTATCTGGGCTGCCAGACCCGGGCGCTGGGCGATCTCACCATCGAGGCGCGCTTGGGACCCAAATTCGTGTCCCGGTTCACCCCCCGGCTGCAAACCGCCGAGCTGACCGGAGCGCGGGACATCACCCCCGACATCCGCGAATTCAGCTTCACCACCGAGGGGGCGGCCCAATTCATCCCCGGCCAATACGCGATCCTGCATTTGGGCGAGGACCCCGTGCGGCGCTGCTATTCCATGAGCAACCTGCCCAACGGGGAGGGGCTCTGGCAGTTCACCATCAAGCGCGTCAAGGGGGGTGCGGCGAGCGAACGGCTCTTTGCGATCAAGGAAGGCGACCGGCTCCTCGTGGACGGCCCCTACGGCATGGCCTATCTGCGTCCGGAGTCGCCCCGCGACGTGCTCTGCATCGCCGGCGGATCGGGGCTCTCGCCGATCGTCTCGATCGCCCGCGCCATCGCGCTCGATCCCGAGCAGAGCGCAAAGCGGATCCATTTCTATTATGGTGGTCGCACGCCGGAGGACCTGTGCGGCGAGGACTATCTCGCGGAGCTGCCGGGCTACGGCGAGCGCATCACCTATCACCCGGTCGTCTCCGAGCCCGACGACCCGCGCAGCGAAGGCTGGGCCGGGGCCACCGGCATGGTTCACGAGGAGGTCGAGCGGGCGCTGGGCGACGAGGTCAAGGAGCTCGAAATCTACTTCGCCGGCCCGCCGCCGATGGCGGCCGCCGTGCAGAAGATGCTGATGGGCCGCGGCGTCCCCTTCGGCCAGTTCCATTTCGACCGGTTCTTTTGATGAGCGCCGCCGCACCCCGGAAGAGACGGATCGAGGTCAACGGGCTCAATATGGCCTATGTGGAGCGGGGCGGGGGCGATCCCATCGTCTTCCTGCACGGCAACCCCACCTCGAGCTATCTCTGGCGCAACGTGATGCCGCATCTGGAAGGCCAGGGCCGCCTGATCGCGCCCGACCTGATCGGCATGGGTGACAGCGACAAGCTCGCCGGCAGCGGCCCCGGCCGCTACGGCTTCGCCACGCACCGCGACCATCTCTTCGCCCTGTTGGCGGCCTTGGGGGTGAGCGAGAACGTCACCCTGGTGCTGCACGATTGGGGTTCGGCGCTCGGCTTCCACTGGGCCGAACGCAACGAGGGAGCGGTCAAGGCGATCGCCCATATGGAGGCGATCGTGCGCCCCCTGACCTGGGACGAATTCCCCGGCCCCGCCCGCGAGACCTTCAAGGCGTTCCGCTCCCCCGAGGGGGAAAAGATGATTCTGGAGCAGAACTTGTTCGTCGAGGCGGTGCTGCCGGGCGCCGTCATGCGCGCCTTGGAACCCGAAGAGATGGCGGCTTACCGCAAGCCCTTCGCGCAAGCCGGCGAAGACCGCCGCCCAACGCTCGACTGGCCGCGGCAGATCCCGATCGAGGGCGAGCCCGCCGAGATGGTGGCGCTGGTCGAATCCTACGGACGCTTCATGGAACGCTCGGCGATCCCGAAGCTCTTCGTCAACGCCGAGCCCGGCGCCCTGGTGAGGGGCGCGGTGCGCGGCTACTGCCGGGGCTGGGCGAACCAGCGGGAAGTGACCGTCAAGGGCACCCATTTCATCCAGGAGGATTCCCCCCACGAGATCGGGACGGCCGTCTCGGACTGGTTGAAGACGCTCTGATTGCGGCGCGGTGGCTGCGCCATTTAATGCGACCAGCGCAACCCGTTTCTTGCGGCGAATTGAAAAATAAATCCGCAGAAATTGGCTGAAATCCGCCCTATTTTAAGCCTCTTCGCGGGTGCGGGATGCCCCATGCTGGGTCGGGGCAGGCACCGGAAACAGGGAGATCGGGACCATGATCCATACGCTTTTGAAGCCTTGCGCCGGACTGCTTGTTGCCGGCGCGTTGACCCTTGGCGGCACGGCAGCGGCCGAGCAGAAATCCCTCTATGAACGGCTCGGTGGTTACGATGCCATTGCAGCCTCGGTCGACGACTTCTTCGGGCGGCTTGCGGGTGACAAGCTCAATGGCCGGTTCCTGGCCACACTGTCCGACGACCGCAAGAAGATCGCCCGTCAGCTCACCGTCGATTACATTTGCGAGAAGTCTGGTGGTCCTTGCTTCTATCTCGGTCGCGACATGAAGGAGACGCACGAGGGCATGGGCATCACCAAGGCCGATTGGGACGCCTCGATCGTCCATCTCAACGCCACCCTCGACAAGTTCGAGGTTGATGGCGACGTCCGGGCCGACTTCGTCGCGCTGGTCGTGGGCCTCGAGGGCGACATCGTAGACGGCAATTAAAGCGCACCGGTTCGACCGGATTCCCCGTGCAGCATGGCGCGGGCGACCATGCGCTTCCGCGGTTTAACCCATGTCGATTGACATGGTTTCGTATTCTGTATACAAAATACAGACATTCCGTTCCGTTGCCGCCTGGGTCCCATGGACGCCTTGCCCCGTCAGAATTCGCTGCTCGAGTCCGTCTATGAGGCGGTGCGCGAGTCCATCTGCGACGGCGATTTGAAGCCGGGCGAACGCATCACCCAGGAGGCCATCGCCGAAAAGCTCGACGTCTCGCGTCAGCCGGTGAACCAGGCACTCATCCTGCTGCGCGCCCAGGGCTTCATCCAGGACGCCGGCCGGCGCGGCGTGATGGTGACGCCGCTTACGCCTGAATTCGTCCAGGACATCTACGAAATCCGCAGCGCCCTCGACCAGCTCGCCGCCCGCCTCGCGGTGCTGCGCGGCGACAGGAAAGGCATCGCCGAGGGCTTCCGTCTCGTCGAGGACGTCCAGGGCCGGCTCCAGACCGCCTCCACCGGCGAGCTCGTCAAGGCCGACATGCGCTTTCACGAGCTCGTCTACCGGATGTCCGGCAACGATCTGATCCAGTCCTCGCTCACCCCCTATTGGCACCATTTGCGGCGCGTCATGGCGGCCGTCATCGACGAGGCCATCCGCCGCGAGCGCATCTGGCGCGAGCACGAGGAGATACTGGGGGCCATCGATGCGGGCAATGCGGACCTCGCCGCCGCCCGCGCCGCCGCCCATGTGGACACCGCCAGCAAGACGTTGACGGCGAGCCTCGCCGCCCGTTCGCCGGCGGCGATCGGCCAGGGCGATCAGGCCCCTTAATCAGCAATAATCAGGAAACGCATGCGAGGAGTTGCACCCGTGGTGAACCCCAAATCCCAGAAGAAGACCCCGATCCGGGTGATGATGGCCAAGGTGGGCCTCGACGGCCATGACCGCGGCGTCAAGGTGGTGGCGCGCGCGCTGCGCGACGCCGGCATGGACGTGATCTATACCGGCCTGCACAGGACGCCCGAGGAGGTGGCGCTCGCCGCCGTCCAGGAGGACGTCGACGTGCTCGGCATCTCGCTGCTCTCGGGCGCCCACATGACCATCTTCCCCAAGGTCTTGAAGGTGCTCGAGGAACAGGACGCCAAGGGAATCCTGCTTCTGGGCGGCGGCGTCATGCCCGACGAGGACGCCGCCGAGCTCAAGGCGATGGGGGTCAAGGAGGTGCTGCTCCAGGACACGCCCCCCCAGTCGATCGTCGAGACCATCGAGCGGCTCGTCGCCGAGCGCGGCGCGCGCTAGGGGGCGGTGATGGAGTACTGGTCCTTTCCCCCCGATTACGACAATTCCTACCTCCCCGAGGCCGGCTCCAAATTCTGGTTTCCCGAGCGCGAAACCATGGATCCGGGCCAGCGCGAGAAGGCGATCCTCGAACGCCTCAAGCAGGTGACCGCCTACGCCTACGAGCACGCCCCCTTCTACCGCAGGAAATGGGACGAGGCGGGCTTCCACCCCGATCATTTGAAGAGCCTCGAGGACTTCGAGGAGAAGGTGCCGGTCATCAACAAGGCCGACATCCGCGCCGCCCAGGCCCGCGCGCCGCTGTTCGGCGATTATCTCTGCATCGACGAGGACAAGATCTTCCACGTCCACGGCACCTCGGGCACCACCGGACGCCCGACCGCCTTCGCCCTGGGGCGCGAGGACTGGAACGCGATCGCCAACGCGCATGCGCGCATCATGTGGGGCATGGGATTGCGGCCGGGCGACGTCATCTTCGTCGCCGCCGTCTTCTCGCTCTATCTGGGTTCCTGGGGGGCGCTGGCGGGGTCGGAGCGGCTTGGTGCCGTCTCCTTCCCCTTCGGCGCCGGCGCGCCCGGCATGACCGCGCGCGCCGTCCAGTGGCTCAACGATGTCAAGCCACGCGCCTTCTACGGCACCCCCTCCTACGCGCTGCACCTCGCCGATACGGCTAAGGAGGAGGGCGTGAATCCGCGCGATTTCGGCCTCGAGATCCTGTTCTTCTCGGGCGAGCCCGGCGCCTCGATCCCAGGCGTGCGCGACCGCATCGCCGAGGCCTATGGGGCCAAGGTGATCGACTCGGGCTCGATGGCCGAGATGACGCCGTGGATGAACCTCGCGGGCACCGCCGAGACCGACGGCATGGTCGCTTGGCAGGACGTGGTTTACACCGAGGTGTGCGATCCCTCGACCTTCCGCCGCGTCCCCTATGGCGAGCGCGGCACGCCGGTCTACACCCATCTGGAGCGCATCTCCCAGCCGATGATCCGCCTGGTCTCCGGCGACCTGACCCGCTGGGAGGCGGGCCCCACGCCCTGCGGGCGCACCTACCCCTACCTCCCCGATGGCGTCTTCGGCCGCATCGACGACTCCTTCACCATTCGCGGCGAGAACATCTATCCGAGCGAAATCGACGCGGCGCTGAACCAGATCGAGGGCTATGGCGGCGAGCACCGCATCATCATCACCCGCGAGGCCGCCATGGACGAGCTCAACATCCAGGTCGAGGCCGCCGACGCGCTCGCCGCCAAGGGCAAGCCGGCGCTCGGGGCCTTCGAGGAGAAGCTGCGCGAGGAATTCTCGCGCATGCTCGGCGTGCGCACCCAGGTCGAGATCGTGCCCGAGCACTCCATCCCGCGCACCGACTTCAAGGCGCGCCGGGTGATCGACGACCGCAAGGTGTTCCGCGAGTTCGCATCCAAGATCACGGACAAGGGCTAGGCCATGGCCCCCGTCTCGTCGCAGGATCTGGTGCAGGGCGTGTTCGACGGCAAGCTTTCGGCCATCGCCCGCATGATCACGCGCGCCGAGGCCGCCGACAGGGAGTGCGACGAGGCGTTGGCGCGGATCTACAAGGCCTCCCGCAACGCCCATGTCGTCGGCATCACCGGCGTTCCGGGCAGCGGCAAGTCGACGCTGGTGGCCGAGCTCTGCAAGGCGATCCGCAAGTCGGGCCGCAAGGTCGGCGTGATCGCGGTCGATCCGACCTCGCCCTTCAGCGGCGGCGCCATATTGGGCGACCGCATCCGCATGGGCGAGCTGGTCGGCGACGAGGGCGTGTTCATCCGCTCGATGGCGACCCGCGGCGCGCTCGGCGGGCTCTCGCGCGCGACGCTTCCCGCGATCGACATCCTGGACGCGGCCGGCTTCGACGTCGTCATCATCGAGACGGTCGGCGTCGGCCAGGACGAGGTCGACGTGGTGCGGAGCGCCCACACCACCGTGGTGGTCTCCGCCCCCGGCCTCGGCGACGACATCCAGGCGATCAAGGCCGGCATCCTCGAGATCGCCGACATCCACGTGGTCTCGAAATGCGACCGCTCCGACGCCAACAAGACAGTGAGCGAGCTGAAGAATATGCTGTCGGTGGGCTTCGCGCTCACGAAGCCAGGCGCCTGGACGCCGCCGGTGATCCCGACGAGTGCCGCCAAGCACGAGGGGATCGACGAGCTGCGCGAGGCCATCGACGCGCATCTCAAGACGCTCCATGAGAGCGGCGAATGGGAGGCGCGGTGCCATCGAATGGCGGAGATGCGCCTGCTCAAGACCGCCGAGGACCTGTTGCGCGATGAGTTCGAGAGCCATCGCGAGGGCAAGGTACAGGCGCTGGTGAAGAAATTGGCCGACGCGGAGATCGCGCCGCAGGGCGCGGCGCGCAAGCTGTTGAAAGACGTATGGAAGGAGATCTCGCTATGACGAAGAGCGCAGTGCGCGACGGCGAGCTGGAGGCGCTCGAGAAGAATTTGCGCGAATGGGAAAAGGGCGAGGTCGCCGCCTTTCAGCAACGCCAGCCCGAGCGGAAGGACGGGTTCGCCACCCTCGGCGGGTTTCCGCTCAAGCGCGTCTACACGGCGCTCGACGTGGCCGGTACGCCGCTTGAGGATATCGGGCTGCCGGGCCGCTACCCCTTCACCCGCGGGCCCTACCCAACCATGTATCGCGGCCGCTACTGGACCATGCGCCAGATCGCCGGCTTCGGCGTCGCCGAGGACACCAACAAGCGCTTCAAATATCTGATCGATCAGGGCCAGACGGGCATTTCAACCGATTTCGATATGCCGACCCTGATGGGCTACGATTCCGACAATCCGATGAGCGAGGGCGAGGTCGGGCGCGAGGGCGTTGCCGTCGACACGCTGGCCGACATGGAAGCGCTCTATGACGGCATCGATCTCGAGAAGATCTCGGTCTCCATGACCATCAACCCGACCGCCTGGATCCTGCTGGCGATGTACGTCGCCATGGCCCGGAGGCGCGGCTTCGACCTCGACAGGCTCTCGGGCACCATCCAGGCCGACATCCTGAAGGAATACATGGCCCAGAAGGAGTGGATCTATCCGATCGCGCCCTCGGTGCGGATCGTGCGCGACTGCATCACCTACTGCGCGGAGAACATGAAGCGCTACAACCCGATCAACATCTCGGGCTACCACATCAACGAGGCGGGCTCGTCGCCGATCCAGGAGGTGGCGTTCACGCTGGCCAACACCATCACCTATGTGGAGGAGGTCACCAAGACCGGCCTCGACGTCGACGCCTTCGCGCCGCGGCTTTCCTTCTTCTTCGTCTGCGGCAACGACTTCTTCGAGGAGATCGCCAAGTTCCGCGCCGTGCGCCGCGCCTACGCCAAGATCATGAAGGAGCGCTTCGGCGCCAAGGACCCGGCGTCGATGCGGTTGCGCTTCCACTGCCAGACCGCGGCGGCGACTCTCACCAAGCCGCAATACCAGATCAACGTGGTGCGCACCGGGTTCCAGGCCATGGCGGCGGTGCTGGGCGGCGCCCAGAGCCTGCATACCAACGGCATGGACGAGGCCTTCGCCATTCCCACCGAGGAGGCCATGAAGATCGCGCTCCGCACCCAGCAGATCATCGCCGAGGAGACCCACGTCGCCGACGTCATCGATCCCCTGGGCGGCTCCTATTTCGTCGAGACGCTGACCAACGACTACGAGAAGAAGATCTTCGAAATCCTGGACGAGGTGGACGAGAAGGGCGGCACCATCAAGCTTATCAACGAGGGCTGGTTCCAGCGCCAAATCTCCGACTTCGCCTATGAGACGGCGCTGAAGAAGCAATCGGGCGATAACCCCGTGATCGGCGTCAACACCTATCTCGATCCGGACGACAATCCAGACATCGAGATCCACCCCTACGATCCGGCCACGGCCGAGCGTCAACTGGCGCGCCTCAACCGGGTGCGGAGCGAGCGCGACGACGCCAAGCTCAAGAGCCTGATCGAGCGCTTCAAGGCGCAGGCCGCCGATCCGGGCACCAATCTGATGCCCATCACCATCGAGCTGGTCGAGGCCGGCGCCAGCATGGGCGACCTCGTCGAGGCCGGCCGCGAGGTGTGGGGAACCTATCAGGAGTCGCCGGTATTTTAGGCGTCGGCTAGGCCGGCGCAGAGGGGACCAACGCGCCATGCAGGAAACCGTCCGCAGCGTGGTCAAGACGTGGGAGCTCGACGCGCTCGAGCATTTCACGACCGCCTTCTATTACCGGGCCTTGAGCACGGCGACCATGCGGATGATCGCGCTGCTCGGCTATCAGCCCTGCAGCCGCGCCGCGCCCTGGACCGAGTACAGCTGGACCAAGTTCCTGAGGGAATTGCGAGCCGGCGACGCCTATCACGTCACCTCCGGCCTGATCGAGGCCGACGCCACCTCCTGCACGCTGGGCCACCGGCTGGTGAACTCGGAGACCGGGGCGCTCTGCACCACGTTTCTCCAGCGATTGAGTCAGCCCCCGCGGTTCAACGGCCGGCTCGATTGCATCGAATGGCCGGACGACGAGCCCGAGCGCAAGGCGAGCCTAGCCGAAGGGACGCGCTGGGTGCCTGCAAGCACGACGGTGGTGCGCCCCGAGGACCTCGACGCCGCCGGACGGCTCGACCTCTCGGCGCTGATCCACTTCACCTCCGACGCCAACGTGCAGTTCCAGAACGCGCTGGGCATGACCTCGTCCTACATGCGCGATAACCGCATCGGCTATTCGACCGCCGAATATCAGCTCAGCCTCCGCACCGCGCCGCCGCCCGTCGGCACCGCGCTGGAGATCCGCTCGACCATCGCCCATTTGGGCCGCAGTTCGCTCTGGTTCGTGCACGACATATTCGACGCCTCCGAGGACATTCCCCTCGGGCGGCTGACGCAGATGGGAGTCCATCTGGATTTGGTGGCGCGCCGGCCTTCGCCGGTGCCGGCGGCGATCCGCGAGCGAGCCGAGGTCCTGATGGGTGAGCCGGCAGCGGCCCAGCCCTCCGCGCTACCAGATGAATAGGTAGAGCAAAAGCAGGCCCAGCACGATCGCGCCGCCCACATAGAGCCACACCCTGGCGCCGCCTTCCGTCTCGGCGGCCGCGGGAACCTTCGAGGGCGCCGGCCCCGCGACCGCTGCCTCGAAATTGTTGAAGAACTTGCCCGCCAGCATCTTGGCCGAGCTCTGGATCAGCCGCGAGCCGAGCTGCGCCAGCTTGCCGGTGACCTGCGCGTCGACGTCGTAGCTGAGCAGCGTGCCGTCGCCCTGGGGCTGGAGCCTGATCTTGGCGCTGCCCCTGGCGTTGCCGGCGGTTCCCCCCGAGCCGCTGCCGGTGAGCGTGTAGCCGTTGGGCGGATCGAGGTCGGAAAGGGTGACCTCGCCGTTGAAGGTGGTCTTGACCGGACCGATCTTGGTCACCACCGTCGCCTTGAACCGGTTGTCGGCAATCTTGTCGAGCGATTCGCATCCGGGGATCGATTGCCGCAGGATTTCGGGATCGTTGAGCGCTTCCCAAACCCGTCGCGGCTTAGCGGCGATCTGATTTTCTCCGGTGATTTTCATCGCTCGAGGTCTCCTTGGAAAGTGAATGAGAGGTTGTATAGCCGCCTCGGCGCTAGGATGCGAGCGCGGCCAAGGCTTCCGGGGTGTCGACGTCGCGGGTGAAATGATCATTTTGCGCCTCGTAGCGCAACACGCGGGACGGGTTCGCGTCGATGAATTTGCGGCAGCCGAAATTGACCGGGCCGTCGCCGATCGACTCGACGATGGCGCGCGGCACGATGATCGGATTGCCGCGGCGCTCCTCGAAGACGGGCATCACGATCCGGCTTCCGTCGGAGCGTTGATAGGCGGCGATCAGGGCGGCGATGTCGCTTTGCTCGAGCCAGGGCTGGTCGGCGAGGCCGATCAGCACCGCCCGGTAGCGGGGCCCGAGCGCGGCGACGCCCGCACGCATCGACGAGGCCTGTCCCTCGCGGTAATCGGGATTGAATACGGTTTTCGCCGCAAGACCGGCCAGCGCCGCTTCGACGCGCCCGCGCTCGTGACCGACCACCACGTAGAGCGCCAGGCCGCAATCAAGCAGCGTTTCGGCCACGCGCCGCACCATCGGCTTGCCGCCGACCTCGGCCAGCAGCTTGTTGGCCTCGCCCATGCGCCGCGACAGG